>NZ_JAAGOG010000252.1:0-9579 GCF_010747425.1 Nostoc sp. UIC 10630 | reverse complement strand
GGGGAATGGGGAATGGGGAATGAACATAATAATACCCAATGCCCAATTCCCAATAGCATTATGATTCCCACAGGTGGTTCATCGGGACAAATTAAATTTGCCATTCACACTTGGGAAACTCTCATTTCATCGGTACAAGGATTTACAGAATACTTTCAAATCAAACAAGTCAATTCATTTTGCGTGTTACCGCTATATCACGTTAGCGGTTTAATGCAATTTATGCGCTCTTTTACCACCGCAGGTAAACTGGCTATTCAACCATTTAAAGCAGTAGAATCTGGTCAAATATTCAATATTGAACAATCAGAATTTTTTATATCTTTAGTACCAACACAGTTACAACGCCTCCTGCAAAATCCAGAATTAACTGAATGGCTATCCCAATTTAATACAGTACTTTTGGGAGGTGCGCCAGCATGGAACGAACTACTAGAAAAAGCCAGATTTCACCGCATCCGGTTAGCACCTACTTATGGCATGACAGAAACCGCCTCTCAAATTGCTACCCTCAAACCAGATGACTTTCTCGGCGGTAAAATTAGCAGTGGTCAAATTCTTCCCCATGCAAAAGTAACTATTCGTAATCAGCAAGGCGAAATTTTAAATTACAATCAAATCGGAAACATCACCATTCATGCTCAATCTTTAGCCCTTGGTTACTATCCTAAAACTAGAGAAAATCAAACTGATTTCCAAGTAGATGATTTAGGTTTTTTAGACAATCAAGGTCATTTAAATATTATCGGACGTAACAGCGACAAAATTATTACAGGTGGCGAAAATATTTACCCAGCAGAGATTGAGTCAGCTATACAATCAACTCAAATGGTTGCTGATATTTGTGTCATTGGCATCCCAGATAAAAATTGGGGACAAGCCTTAACAGCAATTTACATTCCCAAAAAATCAGATACCTCTGCCTTAAAAATTCAAATTCTACTCAAAGACAAACTCAGCAAATTTAAAATCCCTAAATATTGGATTCCCCAGCAAAACTTACCCCGCAACTCTCAAGGTAAGATTAACCGTCAACAGTTACAACAAATAGCCACAGAATTCCTCCAAAATTCCATCACATAATCTCTCTCGACCTTCTTCTCTCTGCGTCCTCTGCGTCTCTGCGGTTCGTCTCCAACCACTGAACTATCTCATCAGGTAATTCCTGTTTACTTCTACTACTCACATCAATACAAACATGGCGAGTAATAGCCTTAGCAACTATCACCTCACCCACAGTAATTTCGTAAGTAATTTCAAACTTCTCAACACCTATTTTTTGGGGAATTAAGCTAATCAGCAACTTGTCCCCACCAAACATAGGGCGCAAAAAATCGACACTAGCATGAACAATGGGAAAAGCTACAGAAGGATTAGTAAAAAAATCTTTGAGATTAATACTTGATACTTCTAAAGATTCTTCATAAGCTTCATGGCAAATACCCAAAACATTAGCAAAATAAACTACTCCAGCAGCATCAGTATCTTGAAAGCGAACCGTGCGGTTATAAGTAAAAGGCATTTTTGACAATTGAATATTAAAAAACAGCAGGTTTATCCCCTGCTTTACAAACTAATTTTATTGCAACTAAGATAAGTCGGCGATCAAAATTTAATTTCCCCAATTCTGAGTTATGTATCGATTTGTTTAGCCTCATTCAATGCTTTGGGGTTGAATATATGCTGAGGAAAGGCGATCGCTTCTACATTGACTCCAACGCCGGAACCTCAAAGTCATTAAACGAGCAAACATTGTAAGACGAAGTGCCTAAAGCCTTAACCAGCTTACCGTCAAGAGTCAGCAAAGTAGCATTAACCTGCTGTGAAAGTGCTACATAAGAGCCATCGTAAGCGGAGATTCCATAATTTAATGCGATCGCAACAGCATCCGCCATCAAATCAGCCGTAGAGACGACACGCAAAGGGAAGTTTTTGAGAGTTGCTAAATCTGCTGGTACATCAGCAACAGCATAAAGTCTGGCACGGACATACTTCCAAATGATGTTGCCACACTCAATGTAAAACAGGTCTGGGACAAAGATCGCAGTTTGGGGATTGGCAAGATGAGCAAACAGTTGATTAACTTTCGGAGTTAGTGGATCGTCTGGTATAAATTGCTTAATAGCTACACTTGGGTCTACAACACACCTGAGAGGGATAGTCATCTGTCTCGGTCTTCTCGGATTAACGCAGTACTATCAGGCCATTCCACATCAGTCTGGCGACTCTCACGACGAAGGCGAATTTCCTCTAAGAGTTTTGGGACATTTTTTCGTCTTTCGTCCTCAGTTAACTGTGTTTTTGTCTTCTGCAAAGCGTTCTGCAATATTGTAATAACTTGAGCATCAACTGAGCTATTTTCAGCTTTAGCTAACTCTTGTAGTTGTTCGTATAACTCATCAGGTATGTTTAGCGTATGAAGGATAGTCATTGATTAACCTCCTAAAAAATTTATTTGTAATGGTAGCATAATGGGAGCTTGGGGGAGATCGCCTGTAGCCTGACTTCCTCTTTAAGAGATTGCTATACATCTTGGATAACTTGGCTTCTAATATTTCTATAAATTAGCTATGTATTTTGAAATTCTAAAAGATAACACTCGTGCAACATTAGTGAGTAAGCGTAACCATCAGGATGAATCCTGATTGAGTGATTTACTGATCAAGCTGTAAATTTCTCGTAATTGCTCAGAATCTAAAGCTTGAATTAGCTGCTCTGCTGCTTTCTTAGAGTTATGACGAGGTATATTAAGCCATAATCCACCCCTGAAAGTAGCAGATGGTAATTCTTCTAGCCAGTCTTTAGCCACTTTCCGTCCCTCCTCTGTGATTCGATAATAGCCACGTTTGTTACTTGGTAATACTTCTATCCAGCCCAGGTCATACCAACGTTTCCGCCAAAGGTATGCTTTGCTGAGTGCAAGCTGCAATACTTCCCTAATTTTTTCTACATTGAGTGGCTGATTATCTGGACAAGCTTGAACTACCTGAGAAAACCTTTGTAAATACCCTTTTGGATTTCCTCCTTGCTTGAGTGGTAATTTTTCTAGCTCAAAAGTTTTTTCATCAGATAATTCTAATTCGCTAATAAGTTTGTCAATATCTAATGGTTCACAACCCAAACCAAAAGGCGGCTGTGCTTTGCATAATTCCTCATAGGTTTTGAAAGGCTTCCCATGTTCATCAACTAATTGCTGATAACCATCGTATTCCTTCATCAAGTCACGCCATGCTTTTAACTGTTGAGCATTAAATACAGCGTCATGTATAACTGCTTGCATCTCTAATTTGACAGCAATTGCCCAAGGTCGTGAACCAGGTAGTGCGTTTAAATCTCCAGCATTTCCTAAAGTTTCTATGTGAGCCTTTAATCGGTCATTGGATAGTTGTTTTGTAGCCATGCCCACACCCGTCCCAATTCCTCAAGTGTCATTGCTTTACGAGATTTGCCAAAATATTTGACAATCTCCCCATTTATGGTTTTAAAGTCTAGTTTATTTTTCTTTGCATAGCTGCGGCCATATTTCTCAATGTTGTCCCGCATAATATCTATTTCTTCACTGACAGTTAAAGATTCTTGTGGAGTACTTTCTATATTGTCAAAATCCTTCTGTATTAACCGCAAATTGTAAGTCTCTATAAAATGTTTTAAATTAATTGTGCTACTACTAATTCCAAATAACTGTGCAGTGGATTGAATTATTTCTGTCTCTAAATAATCAACAGATTCTCCAGTACTTAAGTCAGATGCACTTAAGCGGGTCAAGCTTGAAGTTAATGGAATAATGGAATTATTGCGTTGCAAATTCCTATTTTCTTCATTGCTGCCATTGCCAGCACCAGAATTTTTGATTTCGTTTTGCTCTTTTTCTTTTAAAACAACCTCTTGCTCTGTAATAATTGTCTCTACGCACTGACGAGCTAACTGATCATCGGGAATAAAAATTAATCCGAAATTTTTTAAGTCTCCTGCTTTTCTGTCAACTCTAGCCGCTCTTGCCCATGATTGTTCCAGCCAAGGTACACTTCTTATGTTAGTTAAGCAAGCAACATGGGTAATAGCTGGAACATCAAGTCCTTCATATGCCATTGCCACTGTTACTAAAACATCAACTACTTTTGCATCTCTTGGTTGATAGTCTTTCTTGAATTTTTTAATTGCAGATTGTGCTTCTTTTGATTCATCACTTGTTGCTTTAACAGCTGTATTAATTCCTAGCTCTTTCAACCAGTCGAGATATTGGTTAGCTGTTGAGATTGATGGTGCAAGTACAAGTAACTTTGAGCGAAGGTTATTTATTTTATATTGTTTCCAATTATCAACACAGTTTTTTAATAACTGACGAGCATATCCTGTACTAAGCGCTGTTTGAAGTGCTATGCTTCTATAATCTCCAGCTTCTGCAAAACTTTCTACGGAACATTTCTGTCCTGTTTCATCAATCCACTCAGCCTCTCCATCTCCCCACTCAAAATGAAGAGGAACTATAGCACGTTCTCTAAGAGCTTGACTGCGTGTATATTGAAGAACTGTTGTATGTTCATTGCTAGACAGATTAGGAGTAAGACCAGCAGGAGTTTGTTTGTATGGCATAAAGGCAATTTGCTTACGATCTCCACGCACATGGGTTCCTGTTACGAGAATTAGCAAAACTGCTTCATCTACTAATGGTTGTAAGACACGATGCCAAATTCCCCCCTCTTCAACATGATGAAACTCATCCAACACGAGAATGTAGCGCTTGCGCCGAAACTCTTGAGCATGAAGATCGGGGTTAGCTGCTATTGCTTGGTAGGTAGCTACATAGCCTGACATTCCCTTACATGGGTTAGGCTCGTTATTATTAGCCATCACTCTGTGTTGATGCCCTAAGTGTTGTTTAAAAAAAGCATCGTCAAAATTTTCTTCTCCTTGCCTTTGTAAATTTCGTCTTGGGACTATCCAACATATTGCATCAGCGATAGTTCCATGAAAGCCTCCCTGAAAAGCCTTAGTTGAAATTAGTTGGGCGGCACCAATGACCGGAATTAAGCTTTTACCACCTCCTGGCGTAACCAACATGAGAATCTTTTTAATAGATTGTCCTGCCTTGATGAGTTTACATATCTCTAAAAACTCGGCTTGGTGTTTCCTTAGACTTAGCTGCTGATTTAGATTTAGCTGCTGATGGGAAGGTTCTGAAAATAAGTCGAGTTGTTTGGCAGTTGTCATTTTTCTATTTTCTTGTGCGGTTTTTATGCAATGGCATTGAGGACATAATCCCTGCATTTCACGAACATTAGTTCGGTAGGTTTCTGCCCACCGAACAATATGATCTGCATGCCAATTTGAAGGCATATCGCACCCGCACAGTTGACACTTTCCATCAGCCGCATACCAGAGGCTGGCGCGTAGTCGTTTCGACCGGAGGAAACGACTCTCTTTTACCATCTAAAAATTCCTCCAGTAGTTAACTTATATAGGCTATAATAGTACAAGTGTTCTGCAAATGTTTCTATTCTGAGCCAGTTACTTCTGAAAAGTCCAATTAGGGGACGATTACCAACTAGCTGATAATTTAGCAGAATATTGCTCAGTATGTTTACTGTGCAATTAATATTTCACATATTACTGAGCAAAGAATAATTTACTTTTAACTTCCAACGGAGAGGGGGAGATTCGAACTCCCGGAGGTTTTAGCCTCATCCGATTTCAAGTCGGACGCAATCGACCACTCTGCCACCTCTCCAGTAAATCTGTCAAACTTGTGCTGATCCTAGTTTCAGACGCTATTCAGGCGCTTTTGTTGGTTAGCACTAAACTTGACAGATAATACTATATCCTATTATCTACGCAGATTGCACTACTGGATGCGAATGTCTACGACACAATACGCGATCGCTCGTACAAAATTTCCCCCTTAGCCACCTGAAAGTCATTCCCCACCCAAACTAGGGAAACTTGCGAAACCACACCCGCTTCTAGGGTGACAATGGAAAAATTACGCAGCTTCTCGTCGTCATTTTCCACAATCCTGGGGACACTAGCCGCATTTAAGTAAATTGTCCCCTCTGGACTTCTAAAGATGGGCTTGCGCTGCACCTTCTTGGTATGGCGTAAATCTCGGTGCATGTGACCAAATGTCACCAGAGGAATGGTTTTACCAGCAGTCAAGGCTTGAGAAATCGCCTCGCCCAAATCTGGATCGCCAAAATCGCCGCCAATCGGATGCCAGTCTTTGCCGCAGGGGTCTTCGGGGCGATCGCCTAACCCACTAGGCCCATTGTGACCCAAAAATATAATCGTCTCGTAAGCGGCGCTTTTAACTGCTTTGAAGATGCGATCGGCGGATTCTTCCAAACTCGTCACACCGTAACGTTCTTTACAGATTTCCGCGAATTTCCACTCTGGGCCACCCCAAGTAAAGGGACGACCCCCAACTACAGTTAAATTCCAAGCGGGAAAATCCAACTTACCGTAACCGACATGGGACGGGCCTAATAAATCGAGTTGTTCCTGTACCCAGTCTTCCTTAGAGCGGTCATAAGGAGCCTTTTTGCGTCCCCATTCGGTGGCGGTGTACCAGGCATCGTGGTTGCCCATTACGGCTGCTTTGGGAATATCGAGAGATGCGATCGCTCTGACCACTTCCACCGACTCATTGCCAAAATCCCCGACAAACAGCACTAAGTCAACACCCAAATGCTTGAGTGCAACGCCATCTTCCACTTCCCATTGGTCGTGAATATCTCCAACTACAGCAATTTTGAGGTTTATCGATTGAGTTTTCTGACTGGTCATGCCACTTTCCTTGCCGTCTATCTCCAGGATATGAAACTCAGCCCGATTTGGACACAACCCCAAAATATCAACCGTCCACTATTTTTGGTAAAAACTACTATAATTGAATCCACAGGACATACATTTGCAACATAAAGCACCCCTAAACTGTGTTTACTACTGCACTAGCTCAACGCGAAAACACCCAACTGGGTGAACTACCACTAGATTTGTTTGCCGCGATTCAGAGTCTCAAAAAAGAACTCAACGCAGTTATCCTGGCACATTATTATCAAGAGCCAGATATTCAGGATATTGCAGACTTTATTGGGGATTCATTACAACTGGCAAGAGCCGCCGAAAAAACCAATGCGGATGTGATTGTCTTTGCTGGCGTTCACTTCATGGCAGAAACAGCAAAGATACTTAATCCCGATAAATTAGTACTTTTACCAGATTTGGCTGCTGGTTGTTCTTTAGCAGACAGTTGTCCACCAGAGGAGTTTGCAGCTTTTAAAGCAGCGCATCCAAATCATCTGGTGGTGTCTTACATCAACTGCTCTGCTGATATCAAGGCGATGAGCGATATTATTTGCACCAGTTCCAACGCTGTGAAAATTGTGCAGCAGATACCGAAAGAACAGCCGATTATTTTTGCCCCAGATCGGAATTTAGGGCGGTACGTCATGGAACAGACGGGACGAGATTTGGTTCTATGGCAAGGTAGCTGTGTTGTCCATGAAACCTTCTCGGAAAAGAAAATTGTCCAGTTAAAAATTGCTCATCCCGAAGCAGAGGCGATCGCACATCCAGAATGTGAAAGTAGTGTATTGCGCCACGCCAGCTTTATTGGCTCTACAGCCGCTTTACTCAAATATTGTCAAAGCAGCCTCACCAAAGAATTTATCGTTGCTACGGAGCCGGGAATCATTCACCAAATGCAAAAACTAGCTCCTGACAAGCATTTTATTCCTGCACCGCCGATGAATAACTGTGCTTGTAACGAATGTCCGTTTATGCGGTTAAACACCTTAGAAAAGCTCTACTGGGCAATGAAAAATCGCACTCCCGAAATTACCATGTCAGAGGATATTCGCCTTGCTGCACTGCGACCAATGCAACGAATGCTGGAGATGAGCGTGTAACCAGTATTTTTTATACAAATGGTAGAGACGCAGTTTTGTTGCGATCTCTACCCGCAAGTTATTTTTTCCAATCACTTGCAATTTCTAAAACATGGTGCTAAGATTTTAAATCGTGAGACAAATCGGGTCGGTGTCCGAGTGGTTAATGGAGACGGACTGTAAATCCGTTGGCTAGCGCCTACGCTGGTTCAAATCCAGCCCGGCCCACCACTTACGAAGTTATAAGTTATAATGTCTGGGTAAGCATCAAAACTCCCAGCATTTTAACTTCTAGCTAAGAAATTGGAATTATGTTTCGCCCGTGTGGCTCAGTGGTAGAGCACACCCTTGGTAAGGGTGAGGTCACGAGTTCAATCCTCGTCACGGGCTTTTTCCAGAGATACTTACCAGTGCTAAAACATCCTAGATTGTGCTAAACGTGCCTTAAGCATAAGACAATCTAACGATGGTTTGCTATAGATATCTCAAACCTTTAACTTAGTGTAGACCTGTAAAACTTTTAGTTATCCTTAGACTCCCTGGCTGGCGTGGGTAAATCAAAATATTTCCCAGGGTATTGAAACCTTTGAGTAATAAGTGGTGAGTAGGGAGTCAGGAGTTAGCGTACCTAATGGGTATTTGGTTGTCTGATACGTGTGGTTAGTGCCTAGTGTTTTTTGGTTTCGATGGAGCTAATGTATCTTATAGAACTGGGTATTCTAAAGGGTATAAAGTTAGTAGGTTAATCATACAAGTGCTAGTTCTTAATATTCTCCCACCTGCACACGTAGACAGGCAAATAGAAGTAGTGTATTTGAATACATTATCTAAAACCCAACTGGTTAAGCGTTGGGAGGAAGCATTAACATACCCAGAGCGCTATATAGTAGCTAAAGCTGAGTCTATGAAGGAATTATCAGGGGACATACCAGCTAAAGAGCTATTAACCGTAGGGCAATACTTAGACGACAATAAAATACAAGTAGATGAATCAGACTACCATAAGCTAGCTACACGTGTAGCTGATAAGCACAGGGAAGTACACGGCATAAACCCAAGAAAGGTATCTCGTAACGTCAATGGGAAGTGGAATAACAAAAGTTACGCATACTCAGAGGAAGACTTCAGTATTATTGAGGAGTGCCTCTTAACAATTAGGCATTCTAGAAAAAACTAAATAGCCTTTGTTATATTAGTAGGTCTTTCTCTTATGCTTAAACAAATGAAAGATTTAAGCAAAATTATCCTTCCACTTTTCCATAAGCTTTCTTCACCCAATACCCTCTAGGCGGCTTTTCTACCCCATAAGTCTTACACCACTTCTCTACGGCTTTATCGGACACGCCAAAATCTCTCCCAATTTGTGCGGTTGGCTTTTCCCAAACTAGTTTTTCTAGTTCTTCTTTTGATGGTCTTTCAACTTTTCTAGTATGAATTCTAGAGTCTGGGTTAACCTTTCTAGTCGTTAAATCAATACCAAACTCCTTGTAGGTTCGCTTAAGTGCTGCTTCAGTAAAGTCTGTAAAATCCTCCCACCAGTAAAACGGTGTAGCTGAATTCGGTATCTGAGTAGTTATGTAGCAACCCTTAAAGTTAATTGATGGATAGACAACTTTATCTATAGGAATCATATTTGATTTCTGAAAAGGACTGCGAGATAATACGGGTAGAAATATCTGTCTAATAACGAACAATG
>NZ_JAAGOG010000414.1:0-1904 GCF_010747425.1 Nostoc sp. UIC 10630 | reverse complement strand
TATTATGGACAGTCTACACCGCCACAAGCCCCATTACTCCGTTGACAGGCTCATACAGTTAGACTTATTGATAACAGTTATCAATTAATAACAGCGTCGGCTTTTTGAATAAGAAGGGGTTTAAGCGACTGGTCGCGGATAATCCCGCGAATAGTATAGGCTGTACAAGTTTGGGATTAATTTGTAAGGCTTGTCCGCTCATCCCTGTCCCGCCGTTCAAACGAAATATTGTGCCGATCTTGCTTCCTTCTAGTCGCTCCATCTATTCAGAATTGAGCGATATTCCGAATCTCTGTCGTCCATATCACCTAAATACATACGACAGTGTTTAGGAACAGCATCATAGGCTTGGCGCAAATACTCCTTATTTGCCTCGCTTGGTTCATGCTTGTATTGTGTTAATGCCTGTCGGCAAATCTCTCTTGTTGTTAGCTGCCCATTGAGCCGTCGGATCTCGTCTTCAACTTCTTTAACAAACTCCTGCTCCTCAACTCTTGATTTCACTTGATGGGCGGTAAAATAAAGACCAGGCACCATCATTGAGACTCTTGCTCCTTCAGGCAGATGAGTTCTAACCCAACCGAGGCTCACCTTTTCTTTGAAACCATCAAAGTCAACCATCCCCCAGCAATCAATTCTGCCGTCTTTGTAGACCTTAATTTCGGTGACAAAATAGTGGTCTCCATTATTGATAAAGGCTTGCAGAAATACGCCAGGAATAGTTACGCCATCAACTATGCGATAGGTCGTGTTGGAGAAGGACATAACAACATAAATCTATATAGGAAGAGTTTTCAGATTATCTTGCCGAAAATTACACGTATCTTGGACAATACCAACTATAAGCTCCAAAAGATGATCTCTTGTCAAGAAGACCGCCTAACCGCCCCAAAACCTTAATTTGACGTGAGCGCTAGTCAGGGCTGACTCAATACTGCAAATACTTATTTATTCAGGGGGCCACACAACGGCTCTAACCCCCATAATGGCGTTGACTGATAAAACTTTAAAGCGGTTTTACTCACCCGTTTTTAACTTTGGTTTTGGTTTTGGTAATGGTTTGGTACGCGGCACAGAGGTATTATCCTGACTAGTCGCTTTTGACTTACCTTTCTTCCGTGCAGGTGGTGCTGCTGCTCTTTGCGCTTTCTTAGCTGCAAGTTGCACTGTGGCTTTATCCTCCTTAGACGCTTTGAGAAATCTGGGTGCAGCTTCTTGTGGTAGCGCAGTCAGTGCAACAAAACCGAAGACATCACGCCCTGGCAGAAATTTCGCCTTGATTGTGACAAAGGCGGCGCGTCCTTGCTCCTCTTTAGCCACCTTGGGATTAAATCTGAAGGGTCGAACGGGTGCATCCTTCCAGAGCAACGGTATATGACTAGCCTTCATGAATTTCACCTTGCGGGCTGGCTCGGACTGCTTAATAAATTCGAGTCTTTCATCAGAGAAATTTCGGAACACGGAGATACAGGGAGTAGAGCAGACAGGAATGAACTGCCATAATCCTGATAACTTAAACTCCAGGTCTTCTAACTCTCCTGAAACGGCATCTAGTTTTCGCCCTCTGTCAAAGCCCACTAACTGAAAAGCGATGCGATGTGGTTGCTCTTTGCGTGGAAAGTGAATTGCCTTTGGATAAACAACCAAACGCTGATTATGGTTGCCAGTATTTTCTATTTCCTTCTTGAGAGCGTTTAATACATCCCATTGTCGCTTCGAGTAGTAAAGTGGGTATTCATAGCTACCGATAGTAACAGTGCTTTGTCCATCAGTAGTAAAGTTGACCGACCCAGTAATTACCCCAACAGCTTGAAATATTGCTGCTGGCGATTCAATTTCTGTTGATGTTGACGTATCAACATTTACTTGCTCTTCATCGGATGGAGTTTCAACTGTCGGTACTG
>NZ_JAAGOG010000413.1:0-1907 GCF_010747425.1 Nostoc sp. UIC 10630 | reverse complement strand
CGAGGCTCTACCATGCTCTGTGTCTTCGTTCTAGGTTTTGTACATTATTATACTACCGCCATAGTGACACAAGAGGGTTATAGCCAACAAGGTTTTAGCGTTGCTAGGGTTGCTATTGAATACAGAAATACTTACATCGTTTATAGCCAGCAAGGAGAACTTACAGCAGAAGTTACAGGGAAACTGCGACATCAAGCAATTCTTGGGCAAAACTTTCCTGCTGTTGGGGACTGGGTTATTATTCAGGCGCGAGAAGAAGGACGCGCTAGCATTCACGGAATTTTGCCCAGAAAAAGCAAGTTTTCACGAAAAATCGCTGGTAGTAAAACCGAAGAACAAATTGTTGCAGCTAACATTGACACCGTGTTCTTGGTTTGTGGACTTGATGGCGACTTTAATCTCAGAAGAATTGAACGCTATCTGATTTTGGCAAACAATAGTGGTGCAAATCCAGTTATCGTTTTAAATAAAGCCGACCTGTGCAATTCTTTAGAAGATAATCTCTCAAAAGTTGAAGCTGTTGCCCAAGGAGTACCAATTTTAGTATTGAGTGCCACTACTAATCAAGGGCTGGATGTCTTGAAATCATACCTCCAGCCAGGACAAACAGTTGCTTTGTTGGGGTCTTCTGGTGTGGGTAAATCTACTATTACCAACCAACTCAAAGGTGCATCAATACAAACTGTGCAACCAGTGCGTCGAGGTGATGACCAAGGTCGTCACACGACTACAAATCGAGAATTGATATTACTGCCGACAGGCGGCTTAATTATCGATACTCCAGGAATGCGAGAAATTCAAATTTGGGCAGGTGGTGAAAACTTGCAAGAAACTTTTGCAGACATTAAAACTTTAGCCGCAAAATGCCGTTTTCGTAATTGCCAACACAATAACGAACCTGGCTGTGCAGTGCAACAAGCATTACTTGAGGGAGAACTTGATTTTTTCAGATTTCTCAGCTACCAAAAATTGCAAAAGGAACTTAACTATCTTGTTCGCAAACAAGACCAACGGGCGCAATTAGATGAGAAAGAACGCTCCAAGAAAATCCATAAAGTTATGCGAAATTATCACAAACGTTGATGACATTGAGATAATTAACTGATTTTCTTACGGGACGGGGATATCACCCGTCCTTTTAATCAATCCCCGCCCCTAACTTCAAGTTCATAAATCTTGCAAGCCTTGGCATCTGTTTAAAATCATAGTTGCCGTCTGTGATCCGCTGACTAATGCTGACTTCTATTCTTTGTAATGCCAATTTCAAGATTATTCGTTTTTTGCATAAAGTACGAAACTTGAGGTGAATAGTATTATCAAACGGTATTTACTTAAGATGAATAAATTGTTGACCGTACAGCAGCATTCAAGACTGGGCAAGGAAGTTCTACGAGATTGTAATCTTGCATCCATAACAGACCAACAAGTTGAGGAATTGAAGCAATCTCTCTGGGAACACGGGGTTATTCTTGTCAGAAAGCAAAAACTGACGGCATCCCAGTTGAAAGATTTTGCCATCCAGACGTTTGGTGACTCAACCCTCGGTCTTCGCCCCAAACCTCTAAATCCCGAAATCGCTCCAGACTTACAAAGTCCTGGAGTCTCCATTTTAGGTAATCCCAAGGGGCTTTCTGGTGAGGTGGTCGGCAAAGTTGCTTGGCAATGGCATCACGATAAAGACCATCTCCCTAAAACACAGGGACTAGATATGAATGCCCTCTATGTCGTGATGCTTTATGGGCTGTCCATCCCGGACGAAGGAACGGATGGACAGCCCCACACCACTCTTTTTCTCGACATGGTGGAAGCCTACCACAATCTCGCTCCCCAACATCAGCAGCAATTAAAACTACTGTCGATGTATCACCTGTCACCTATCTCCCCACAGCCAGGGGTAGAGATTCCTC
>NZ_JAAGOG010000501.1:0-519 GCF_010747425.1 Nostoc sp. UIC 10630 | reverse complement strand
ACCATTGCTCCAGATACCTTCTCAGCACGTTGGACAGGTCAGGTACAAGCCAAGTACAGCGAGACTTACAACTTCTATACCACTAGCGATGATGGTGTGCGACTCTGGGTAAATGGTGAGCAAGTCATTAATAAGTTTGTCAATCAATCACCTACAGAAAACACTGGCTCGATCGCACTGGTTGCAGGTCAGAAGTACGATATTAAGCTTGAATACTTTGACAATACCGTCACTGCCGTTTCCAAGCTGTCTTGGTCAAGTGCTTCTCAGACCAAAGAAATCATTCCTCAGTCCCAACTGTATAGCCAGAGCGACGTACCTCCTAGTGGTAATGGCAACGGACTCACAGCAGAGTACTACGACAACATCGACTTAACCAACCTCAAAAAGACCCGCATAGATGCGACGGTGAACTTTGACTGGGGTCTTGGTTCTCCAGATTCGACCATTGCTCCAGATACCTTCTCAGCACGTTGGACAGGTCAGGTACAAGCCAAGTACAGCGAGACTTACAACTTC
>NZ_JAAGOG010000251.1:0-9686 GCF_010747425.1 Nostoc sp. UIC 10630 | reverse complement strand
AATAATCATATTTTATGAGGCATTCTTCAAACTGTTCTCGTACTTTAATGAAGTCATTGATTTTTTGTCTTTTATCAAGTTCCATTACAAAATCAACTACAGCGAGTAAAGATACTGTTCTATGTCGTCCCTCTTTTGAGTAAAAGTATATAACTGGATGTAACCCCAAAGATGAGGGATGATTACTATTTAATCTATACACAATCTTTCTGGTCTTCTTTAAAATCTGTATTGTTGCTTCACCAGTTAAGTCATCATTAATTCCCTTATTATTAAAATCTAGATTGTTAACAACATTCACAAAATCTAGAATTAGTGGCAATGTTTGCGATGAATATAGTTTTCCTCCAACTGGTATGTCCAGAGTTTTTATAGGAGTCTTTAACTTAGGCGCAAAAAGTATTTCATTAATCTCTTTGGCTATTTCTTGTATTTGATATTGTGTTTCATTTGAAAAAGATGACCAATATTTGTGCCCTTTGCCGCTTCTGATAATTGCACGCGCTGCAATACTGTTAGGCTTTCTCCTAGATTCAAGGAGTTTTAGCTCAGTTTTATCAATTGGTGCAGCTTGTTGATTAATTTTGAAGAATGAACTTTCTGCTTTAGTTGCATCACCTTCAACCCATTGAAGTTGAATTGCCAAGGCTGCTAGATTTTTAGCATATTTGACAACTTCGGGTTTAACTTTATCAGGGTATGTGGAAGCCAACTTAAAATCATCATACGAACCGACTGTTCTGTTTACTAATTTTCGCGTTTCTTGAGCAATTTCTAGTTGTTCATCAGAAATTACCCCATCATAAAAAAGTTTTGAAATTTTCCCATCACCATAATCATCATTTACCCAAGCAGATAAAGCACTTAATCTATGGCTACCATCAATTACAAACAAGTAGCCACCTGTACTTCGCCATAAAATAATTGCTGGTATTAAATCGCCCTCAATAAAACTTTTGATAAATTCACAAATTCTATTTTTATCCCATTCGTTAGTTTCTCTTTGAAAATCAGGTTTTCTGATGTTTGAAAAGAAGAATGAGTCTATCTTAAGGTCTTCAATAGAAATTGTTTCTTTTTTCTTGCCCAGATTAATATTTTCTTCTACATCAAAATCTTCTCGTGGAATCAGAGCATCTAGATTAACTTTAGCCATAATGTTTTCCCCTGTATTGGTATAATTATACGTCAAGCTTATAGGCAGCAAGTACGACTGAGCATCATCGCCTCTCAAAGCTGAAAGTCACCTAAAGCATTGAAAATCCCTTTACTACTACCCTAAAAGCCTTTTACATCAATCCCGACCCAATGAAGTCGCTGTAGATGATATGCTGATTGGCATGGCGATCGCTCCTAATTTAGCAACCTCCGCAAATACTCACGAGTCCGGTTCTACTGACAGTGTTGTTTAGCTAATTTATTTTTTCTTTGAAAACCCTTGCTTACCCAGCCAAAAAAAGCTATCTCTGAATGCAAGTTGGTATCATTGTGCAAAACTACCCTAATCTGGTAGCGATCGAGTTACGATCTTGTCACACCCCTTTTTTGATTTGAGAAGTCCTATTCCAGAATTTTCTGGTTAAAATAGTATATCTGTTCTACTCAAGCTCCGAAACCAACACTTCTTAAAACCATATATTTAGATTAGAGGCATTAGAGGCAGAAATGGCTATCAACACCGATACTTCCGGCAAGCAAAAAGCACTGACTATGGTGCTAAACCAGATTGAGCGCAGCTTTGGTAAAGGGGCAATCATGCGCCTGGGCGATGCTACCCGGATGCGGGTGGAAACAATTTCTAGTGGAGCGCTTACCCTAGATTTAGCATTAGGTGGTGGTTTACCCAAGGGGCGGGTCATAGAAATTTATGGGCCGGAAAGTTCCGGTAAGACTACAGTAGCGCTACATGCGCTCGCCGAAGTGCAAAGAAATGGCGGTATTGCTGCCTTTGTTGATGCTGAACACGCCCTTGATCCTACTTATGCTGCGGCATTGGGTGTAGATATTGACAATTTGCTGATTTCTCAACCTGACACTGGCGAATCAGCTTTGGAAATTGTCGATCAGCTTGTGCGTTCTGCTGCGGTTGATATTGTAGTCATTGATTCAGTAGCTGCACTGGTTCCCCGTGCTGAAATTGAAGGTGATATGGGTGATGCCCACGTTGGTCTGCAAGCGCGATTAATGAGCCAAGCACTACGTAAAATTACGGGTAATATTGGTAAGTCTGGTTGTACAGTAATTTTCATCAACCAGTTGCGGCAAAAAATCGGTGTTACCTACGGTAGCCCAGAAACTACAACTGGTGGTAACGCATTGAAATTTTACGCTTCGGTGCGTTTGGATATTCGTCGGATTCAAACCTTGAAAAAAGGTACAGATGAATATGGTAATCGCGTTAAAGTCAAAGTCGCCAAAAATAAAGTAGCGCCGCCTTTTAGAATAGCGGAATTTGACATTATTTTTGGTAAAGGTATTTCTACCTTGGGTTGTGTTGTTGACCTAGCAGAAGAAACTGGCATTATTATCCGCAAAGGAGCTTGGTATAGTTACAATGGCGATAATATCTCCCAAGGACGAGACAACGCCATTAAGTATCTAGAAGAAAAGCCTGAATTCGCTGAAGAAATTAAGAAACTGGTGCGTGAAAAGCTAGATAAAGGCGCTGTTGTTTCTGCTAACTCTGTAGCTAAAGCTAGTGAAGAAGATGAAGAGGAAGATGTCGATGTAGAACCAGAAGAATAAGGAATGTGGATTTATTAATCTGCAATTTTGAATATGTAGTGGGTTACAAAAATAGCTAACCCACTTTTTGTAAAGAATTGATCGGTTATTCGTTAGGCATTTCTAGTTCTAATCAGGTAAAAGTAAGGGCACAACAATTAACATTGTTGTGCCTCTACGAATTGTATATATTTCACCCAATTGAAAATTATGGCAATTTTCAATTTTTTAACTGGGATTTTATGGTATTTGTCTGCTAAAAAAGCGGTCTAAAATTTCTGATTTCTGTTCTGAACTGAAGTTGTCATAATAATGTTCAAGCTTCTCAAATAATCGGGAATTTCGGAAAATCTCTAAATTCTCATCTACTTTCTCAGGTATATATTTTTGTTTATCACGCGGAAAAGAAAGTATTTCTACTTGATTGTCATTTTTACGATGCACAAGCTGCATCAATAACTCCATTGCTACAGTTGGCAAAACACGGCACGTATAATTCACAAAAAAATCAAAAGTCATATTTCCTAGACGGATGCGATCGCCATCTTCAAGCTTGATCGGCTCTAAAGCGCGATCGCCATTCACAAATGAGCCATTGGTACTGTTGAAGTCTATGAAGTAGAAGCCTTGATCGTCAATATATTGAATAGCCGCGTGGCGACGAGACATATAGTTATCAGCAATGCAAATACCACTGTTCTGATTACGACCTATTGTCCATATCTGCTGTGGCTGTCGTAAACTTTGGGTCTGATTGTCACACAAGTTAGTCATCAAATAAACAGTAGACGTATCCACTACACCATGTACGTAACGTACCTTCATCTTTCTCAACGACGGTTGAGAAAGGTTTTCTAGCTGAAGAATTTCATCTAGAAGGCTGCTGTGGTGTTCATACAATTTAAGGAATACTTGATATAAAGTTAATCGCCGTTCTATTTCTGTTTGTGCAAAGTCAGCCATGATATATAAACCTTGTATTGCCTGATTTCGGTTGTGACTATTCTGCTTCAGCCTACAATCAGGGATAATTAATTTTTCACTTTCTGCTGCCATCTGAAAACTTGAGTGGCTTAAGAGCGTTAGATTTTACAGCTTTGCTTTTACTTACCAGAACCCCTGTCGTTTATAGCAATAAAAAGCATATAAATACTTATGAAAAACTATTGTGATGCTTTATTGTTTATTGTAAATAATCATTCGTTATTTGTAACAGATGATTATTATAAAGATTTGATTAAGAATTGCCAATCATCACCGTATTTTTGCTAGATAAGGGGATAATTCTTAATATTTGCAAGAGTGATGGCTATCGAGCAAAGCAACTATAAAAATTCTGAGCTGTTCATAATAAACCAATACGCACTCTGAATAAATCTAAGTTTTATCAAGAAAAATAAGAGTTAATTTATCAAGCCAATAAGGAAATCGAAGCCCTGTGAAACAATACAGTTTCAACTAAGACTTGCTCCTCTTTAAACCTCATTAAAAAGTAGGGAAATAATCTAGAAGCCAGTAGCTTGCTCTGGCTCCAAAATCTCAACTTTAAACTTACAATAAACCTCGTTTACCATTGGGGCGGATGGTCATCCAATTTGTTTTTGCTAGTGCTAGCTGCTCATCAGAAATCTTGGCACTAGTGAGATTAGCACCACATAGATTAGCTCCTCGCAGGTTAGCATTGCTGAGATAAGCATTACTGAGGTCTGCACCTCGCAGGTCTGCCCCTTCTAAATCAGCATGGTTAAAGTATGCTTTGGTCAAATTAGCATCCTTGAGATTTGCTTTACTAAGGCTGGCTCTGCCAAAGTCACTATTGTGAAGATTAGCTCCCTGGAGGTTAGTTTTTTGCAATTGAGTGGAATGGAAATTTGTTCCTGATAAGTCAGCACCTTGCAGGTTCAACAAACTTAAATTGTGAAGAGCAAAATCTCGTCTTCCCTTTTGATAGGCGGTTAACAAACTTTGGGTATCTAGCTTACGCTCAACTTTAGAAATTTGAACTTGCGAACCATTACTATTGCTGTTAGCTAAAGTGGTTGATTTGCCCATCCCAGAACCCTGGTGTGATCCAGCAGCTTCTGCTGCCTTAGCTCGTCTGGCACGAATTGCTGCCGCTACCTGTGCCACTCCTGCACTAGTGGCAGCAACAGAAGAGTTGTTACATAAAACAGCAGAATTTTCCAGGTAGTTGTGTGTTCGCTCTTTAGACCCAGTATCTGATTTAATCAGTAAACCCTTCGCTAAACTTTCTAAGTATGGTTCTATTTCCAATGCTCTAAGAACTTCTGCGGCTGACTGATAGCGATTACGTACAGAAACCTCTAACATCTTTCGTAATACATTGCTCAAGTGATCGCTCACTTGCACAAGTTGCTCCCATATCATCTCGCCAGTGTTGGGATTGTAATCTAAATCTTTAGGAGTTTTGCTAGTCAGTAAATAAATACATGTCACCCCCAGAGCATAAATATCACTGGCATAGACTGGACGCATAGCCATTTGCTCTGGAGGTGCAAAACCAGGAGTACCAATCGCATAAGCAGTTAATGCTGTTTGTCCTGATTGACTGATTGCGCCTTGGGTGACTTGGTTTTTGACGGCACCAAAGTCGATAAGTACCATCCTGGCATCTTGAGTGCGACGAATTAAGTTGGCTGGCTTGATATCACGATGGATCACCTTTTGCTCGTGGATGTATTGGAGGAGTGGTAGAATCTCGCTTAAGAATTGCTTGACTCCAGTTTCGGTCAAGATACCGTTAAGTTTGACCTCCTCCTGCAAGGTATCACCACTGATATATTCTTGAACTAAGTAGAATTGTTCATGATCTTCAAAATAGTCTAGCAACCTTGGTACTTGGGGATGATTGCCAATCTTACCTAGAGTTTTGGCTTCTCGTTCAAAGAGTTCTCTGGCCATCTGTAAAACGTGTGGGGCGCTTCCTGATGGGCGTAATTGTTTGATTACGCAACTCGGTTCTCCTGGTAAGCCTTGATCGTTGGCTAAGAAGGTTGCTCCAAAGCCACCTTGACCTAATGGTTTGATCACCTGATAGCGATCGCGCAACAGTAGTTGCGAGCCACAAGACTGACAACTTTGGCTATTTACCAAATTTTCTGGATTGGGACAGATAGGATTTAAGCAGTAGCTCATGCTCTGTCAACTCGCTGCACGAATAATCACGGGGAGCGTTACACTCTCTTTCAATTATTTAGACATTAATCAATTCTTGCCAGGTAATTTTTGCTGGAAATCCTTTGAAGAGTTCCTAAAGTTTACCTGGTATTACGTAAATGGTCGCAAAAATAATGCAATTTATTATACTTATTATTAATAAATGTTTGAGTTACTTGTTTACATTGCTAGAACAGGGTAAAGTCTAAGACTTTGAATCCAAAATCCCAGTTCCACTCGAAACACACTAAAGTTGCCATCCAAAATTCAACCAAAATTGGTATTAGAGGGCAGTGCCCATCCTACAAAAATCGCTGTAGGATTTTGGATGCCCGAATTTGGAGGCAATTTAGAATTATCTCCATTAGTTTTAACAGACTATTTAGCTGGCTTTCATATTCACACTAATTAGCTGTTCGATAAGTGCAAAAACATCACTGCGGCTGAGTTTCTCTTTACCATTAGCAAGAGCATCAAGGGTGCCATTAGCCAAGGTTAAGGGAATTTGGCAAAAATCTAAGGCTGGGCCGGTAGGAAGGTCTTTGGTGTAAGCTTCTGCCAGAGCTAGATTGCGCCGCGCATACTCTTGCATATTTTCCGCACTCCAGCCTTCTGGAAAAAAGTCTACCCCACGCCTTAAATCTTCAGTGTGGTTACGCAGGATATTAACTGCTTGCAAACCGCGACCAAACCCAATCGCCTGGGTACGGTTCGTTTGTGTTCCATCGTACCAAGTCCATAAGTCCGAAAGTAACAATCCCACTGCGCCTGCAACCCCAAAGGTATAACGATCCAAATCAGATTCTGTATAAATTTTCCAGTTTCTTTCTGCCCAGTAAGCCATTCGGTCTGACATTGCAGCAGTGGCATCCCAAATTCGAGGTGCAATAGTCTCAGGTGCTAGCAGCAACCATTCTCTAATTCTCAGAGTGACTTCTTCTAAGGTATTTTCATACCCATTAAATTCTGTAAAGAAAGCCTCTACTGCGAAGCCATCAACCCCTGCCTGTAATGTCAGGCTAATGCTTCTTAACAGCTTTGCTTTAGTTGCATTATCTATTTCGCGATGATCTTCAATTTCATCAATGGCACGCATACACAAATATGCTGATGCTACTGCTTCTTGTAATCCTGGCGGTAAAAGACTAATTGGGATATAAAAAGTTCGGCTAGTTTCCTTGAGGATTTGCAATGCATCTCTACGTAAATTCATGTTTCCACTCCCCGATTGATTTTTGCACCACATGAAGTTTGCAGTTTTTTTGATGATACTGGATATAGTTTTAACTAAACCTTAAAAACTATAGACTATAAGATACGCTAGTATTTCATCTAAAAATTAATAGTTTTTGGTGTTGCAATTAACAAAACTCTCAACTTTATCAAAGTCTAGTCTAGTATATAGGCTTTTGGTTGCAAAAATATGTAAGGTGTTGTTTGATATAGCTTTCATAAAGTTTTAGTGTAGATATAAAGAATTATGCTAATATTTAGTTGATTAGCATCAAATTTTCTCCATGAGCAAACATCCCTTTTAGGGATTTATAAAGTGTTTTAAGTCTGCGTTAATCTGACTAACTCAGTGGCTCAAATTGTCCTTGTCTGGGAAAGTGTAGACACACACCTGGATCAAAATCGGTCAACGGTGCTTTCTTCAGGATTTCTACGTTAATTAGTCTACCCAAGTGTAATACTTCTAACTCCTGCTACATCTTATGTATTGATTTTAGGTCTGGAGGAAAAATATTGCTGTCAAGTAGTTCCAAGTCGCAGTTAATGTTTTCTTGGGTAGCGATCGCCTCTCTTCTGTAGTATCAATTACTGTTGTATAATTTTGGGCAACAAGTTTTACACCCTCTTTGCCTTGCATTTGCTCCAGCTAGTGGTAGCAATAATTCAGTAACCTCGATAAGTGGGTCGTTGCTCTTGCTGTTTGACTGCCATCAATAAGACTATCATCCAGCACGTCCACTGATTATTTTACCTGCGTCGGTTAAAGTACTTGACATCCATGCTATCCCAGCACCGACAACGCACACATCTGCCTAAGTATTTTCGGTAAGTACAGGTTGAACTAGGACTGCTACCGTTGTCATCCCAACATAAATAGTTTTACCAGCGTCGTTTTGCATATTTTTTCTGAGTTTTTAGCCTAACTTATCTGCTGGAAATACAGTTATAAAGGTCAGAGTAATGAAAAGGTAATCTTAAACCAAATAATTCTGCACACTTCATTTTGCTCTACTCTACACCGTATTTTTTTCGCCTTGTTACTGATGATATTTGGTATTTAAATCGCAAAATTGTAAGGGCACAAATATATTGCGCCCCTATGTGTGTGATCTATTTAATTGAAAGTCGATTAATGTTTGGATTACACTTTCAATTAGTTTACCCAACCCAACTATGCTTGAATGATGAAGTCGGAGGCAGTAAGAGTGGGCGCACTAGTAAGTTGTGCAAATTGACCACCAGTGCCCAAACCAGCAGCGCTACCATTTTGATTGTATAGTAACTGTCCAGTCATAGAGTCGTAGACAATCACAGCATTGCTAAGTGCCCCTAAACTGGTGATTTGAAAATTACTAGCGTTACTAAAACCCGTTCCTACAACAGAAGTAATGGCACTAAAAGTAGTTTTATCCAGAACAATCTTGTCACCATCAGAGTGATTGAAGTCAGCGATGGTATCAATACCCACAGTAGTGCTAGTAAAGGCAGCAGTGGTATTGTAGACGAAAGCATCAGCACCACTACCACCGATGAGAATATCATTACCTATTCCACCAATGAGAAGATCATCACCAGCACAACCCCGCAGTAAATCATTACCACTGTTGCCATTGATGGTATCATTGCCCCCTTGACCATTAATCACATCGTTGGAGTTGTCAAAACCGACGATGTTATTGTTCAATTCATTGAGAAAGGTGATGGTGTTTTTGTTGAAAATGCTCGTTTGAGTAGAGTTGGCATTAATCACATCAAAACTGTCTGTAATACTGGCTTGTCCGTCAAACAGAATATTACCAATGGCGGGTCTTGTTGCCAATGCGCTTACGTTCTCCAGGTTTTCTAACTTAAAGTTTTGCAGAGTAACTTTGGTATTGGCCACGCCTTCAAAAGTAACTTCTAAGTCATTGCTATTTTGAGTTAATTGCAGATTTCTCGCAGTCAAGCCAGTCCCAACAAATTGCAAGGTATCTACTTTGGCAATCACCGCAGATGAAGGGTTTGAGTTAGTACCTATACCGCCAAAGTCTGTGATGATGTCATTGCCATTGTTTAGCTGTGTAATAAAGATGTCATTGCCAGCAGTGCCATTGATAACTTGAATTTTGGGTTTAACTATGCCATTAATAACAAAGTCAAAAGAGCTTTCATCACTATCGTTGTTGCCTAAAATCAGAGTGCCACCATAGGTTCCAGGTGTAGTGGTGTTGAGTGCCACTGTGATGGTGGTGGAAGCATTTGCAGCCACACTTGTTGGCAGAGTTCCTACCAAACTAAATCCGTCGGGAAGTTTGAGATTACTGAGGTTGAGTGCAGCTGTACCTGTGTTCTTGATGGTAAAGGTTTTGCTGAGAGTATTACCAGTAATGACATCGCCAAAGTTAATCGCAGTAGTGCTGCCATCTGCAATATCAACTGTGCCGTTAAGAACTTGAATTTCGGGAGCCGGAGCAGGTTTAACTATGCCATTAATAACAAAGTCAAAAGAGCTTTCATCACTATCGTTGTTGCCTAAAATCAGAGTGCCACCATAGGTTCCAGGTGTAGTGGTG
>NZ_JAAGOG010000412.1:0-1914 GCF_010747425.1 Nostoc sp. UIC 10630 | reverse complement strand
GCAGGGGGACAAGGGGACAAGGTGACAAAAGTTTAGAACTTACAACAAGTCTTTCCCCTTATCCCCAATTCTCCTTGTCCCCAAGTCCTCTTTCCCATTCCCAATTCGCAATTCCCAATGCCCAATGCTTAATTCCTCGTAAATTGATCTGTCCACTTGCCGTTAGCTTGACTACACTTAGAAATTAGCAACTGCATTGTTGTCCTTAAGCAGAATTGTTATGAAGTTATCTTTAAAGCAACTAGGTGTTTATTTGTTCTTACTGGTATTTGGCTGTGGTGCAGGTTTGCTTGGCAGTCGCTATCTCCTGCTACAAAATTCCTCATTCCAACAGTTAAGAAATGTGACAATGGCTTCGCCTCCAGAATCTGTAGTGCCAAATTCTCCTAGCGGAGTAATTGGGGCTACTGGAGGCGATAATGTAAATTTTATTGCGACGGCAGTGCAAAAAGTTGGCCCGGCTGTAGTGCGAATTAATGCCACTCGCAAAGTTGCTAATCCCATCTCTGATGCCTTAAAAAATCCACTCTTACGGCGATTTTTTGGAGAGGATGAGCAACCAATGCCTGAAGAACGGATTGAGCGCGGTACAGGATCGGGATTTATTTTGAGCGAGGATGGGGAATTACTCACTAACGCTCATGTAGTAGCAGATACAGACACAGTACAAGTCACTCTCAAGGATGGTCGAAGTTTAGAGGGGAAGGTGGTAGGAGTTGATTCTGTGACAGATGTGGCAGTGGTGAAAATAAAAGCGAATCATTTACCAACTGTAAAACTGGGCAATTCGCAAAACTTAATACCAGGACAGTGGGCGATCGCAATTGGCAACCCTCTGGGTTTAGATAATACTGTCACTATCGGCATTATCAGCGCTACCGATCGCACCAGCACTCAAGTTGGTGTACCAGATAAGCGAGTCAGCTTTATCCAAACTGATGCCGCAATTAACCCTGGTAATTCCGGTGGTCCCTTATTAAACGCTCAAGGCGAAGTGATTGGTGTTAATACTGCCATCCGCGCTGATGCTCAAGGACTCGGTTTTGCGATCCCCATTGAAACCGCCGCCCGCATTGCCAATGAACTTTTTACCAAAGGGCGTGTAGAACATCCCTTTTTGGGTGTTGAAATGGCAGACCTTTCTCCCATCAAAAAACAGCAGATTAATCAAGAGAATCAACTGAACATTCAGCAGGATGTTGGGATTGTAATTAAAGGAGTTACAGGCGATTCCCCAGCCAAGCGCGGAGGATTGCTTCCTGGAGACGTGATTCAAAAAGTTAATGGTAAACCAGTCAAAACCTCGGCCCAAGTTCAAAAGCTGGTAGAGTCCAGCAAAGTTGGGGACATAATAGCTATCGAGGTCAATCGTAGCGGGAAAATTCAAACCTTCAAAGTACAATCAGGAGCTTATCCTGAAAGGAAGTAGTCAATAGTCCCAGAATGTTTGACTATTGACTATTGACCATTAGACAAATGCTCTAACTGCATTCTTTGTTCCATCTGGCGCAGAAAATACCCCGTCATCATGGCCGACGCTAGAAGCCCAGCTAAGTTATCCCGATCTGTTGTAATTTGCACGTTGAAATTTTCTGCCGGGAGCATTCCCACTAGCCCTTGGACATTTTGCGAGATGATTTGTTTAATTTCAGGGCTGGCGGATTGAGCAATCCTCGCTAGAACATCAGGAGACTGATGTTGTAGATATTTGAGTAACTGATTGGGGTATTCCTCAGCGTGGTCGGAAAGAAGTTGATTGGGGTGTTCCTCGGAGTTGTCATTTAAAAAGTCAGGATTAAACACCATTGGCAGTTTTATTTAGCTTAATTGCTAACTCTACTCTAAACCATAGTACAAGGCTAGCGCATTCACCACGGGTATAAGTCATTGGGGATTGGGGATTGGGGATTGGGG
>NZ_JAAGOG010000250.1:0-9732 GCF_010747425.1 Nostoc sp. UIC 10630 | reverse complement strand
GAAATTTATAATGAGCTAGGGGTGAGCTATGTCTACCCCAAAATCGGACATACTAGAAGATTCAAACGTGCCACTCTAGAGAAGCAGGGTAGAGAATTGGTATTTACCCATGATGAACGAGGTGAGATTTTTCGGGTGAAAGTCAACCGAAACCAGTCAGGTGATCTTGAGTATTCACCGATTTATATTGGGTCAATAGAAAGAGAAAATATTCAGCTTTGGCAAAAAGCAGAGCGTGTATTACAACAAATAATAGAATCAGAACAGCAACAAGAACTCAGACAAAATAAAGGATTTTCTCTCTAGGTGACTAATTGACACAAATAAGTTTGGTGTCAAAAGTGGGATTTTATATTATTCGCTCTGACTCTGAAACTTGTACCCACCCGCCTCAATTCTCAGCTTACCTGACTTCCATCCTGAATAAATCGGGGTTTTACTCCCGTCAGCATTTTGATAGAGGGCGAAATGATGTCGCCAATCGTGGTCGTGGACATTCCGCCAAACTTTTGGTAATTTATTACCCTGATATTGCAGTTTTACTTGAGCAAAAACCCCTTGATACCCAACCACTCCATGATTAATCTCGTTCAGATTTAAACGCGACTTTTTCACTATAGACTGCTGAAATTGCGACCAACTACCATAAGTTTCTTGTTCACCAACTTCGAGGGCAAATCCGCTTACTATTCTCCCAGTACCCGCAGCAGTGATAATTTGGTCATGGGGATATCGTGACTGAATTTTCTTATTGGCTGTTAAATTAATCCCTGACAGGTGCAAATTAATTGGTGTTAATGCCAGCCATGTCTTTTCGTAACTGATGAAAGTTACACCGTTACGAGTTTCAATCAAAGCTGATTTAGGTAAGAAAAATTGAAATGGTGCTAGTGGTTTATTATTGAGCCAGATTACCAAATTACGGTACTGAGCAACGTTGTCACCACCAATGGATGAAGTAGATATTTTAGTCGGGTCTGTTCCGGTAGCTGCGATAAAGTAATCCACCCCGCGCCGAGAATTAAACGCCATCATTTTAAAACCGTTCCAGTCCCCGCCGGAACCAGTAGCTAATGTCCCCAGTTGGAAAGTGTTACCGAAATAAAGAGTTTCGTAAAACTGGGGCGCTGCGTCTCCTCCTGGTTTCCAATTTTCGTAAGTTGGTTTGGAATTGAGTAGTTCTAAAGGTTTTTTAAATTCCTTCCGTGCTAAGGCAATAATAGCTAATGGCGGACGGTAACTGCTGGTAATTAGGTGTACTTCGTCCGCGTCTGGTTTGGGATCTGCCAGTGGCGAATCCCCAAAATACAGCCCTAAAGAATGAGTTGCCAGAGAACACCAAACACAGTTACCTTGACTATAATCGCGCTTAGAGGGGCCACCAAAACCACCCCGCCAATATTTCAAAGCGCCTTCAGTGAAAAACCAATCGAGTGCAGATTTAGCCAGAGATTTAACCTCTGAATCTAATGCGAAATCGTAGAGATTTACATAAGTTGTAACGGCGTGTCCCAAGTAGTTTTCCGAATCCCACTCACCTTGTCCAATTTGGTAAAGAGTGCGAACATTGCGGCGGATACGTTCTTTATATATTTTGCGTGTCTCTTCATTGCCTGTTTCCTCAGCAAATAAATAGACCGCTATTTCCCGCATTGCTTTTAAATTATCGGTGTTGCGGCAGTCAACCCAGGTATCGCAGTTATCAGTTGAAGCCGACCAAAATTTTCGAGGGCTAAGAAAGGTACGTGTCAGTGGGTCTTTTTCAGTCCAAATCGCCATCGCTTTCTTCATGCGCTGGCGATAATTTGGGTCAAGATATTTACCAAAGTAGAAGTATTTGCGGACTTGCCCTTTGAGGGTAAAGCCAGAGTAAAAGTCAATTCCCAAAGTGTGAGCATTTCTATCGGCATCAGCGTCTTCTGATTGCAGAAAGGCGATCGCTTTTTCTCGATTACCTGCAAGAAAGTCCATCATCGCTCTAGGATAAGACCTTTTTTCGTTCTCAAAGGCTGTCGAACCGTAGTTAGAGCCTGCAAATTTTCTAATTGCTTGTTGAGAACGCGCCCGAAACTCTGCTGTCATCTGTGGTGTCCATTGTGACCCTGGCTTTGACTGGGTGCTGCCCAGTAATAGACACAGCAAACAGATGATGGTAGCGGTTTTAAGGTGCGATTTTCGGGACACGGGACATTCCACATATACTGAGCGACCACCAAGCTAAATGCGTAAATTGGGCGCACTCAAACCAAGTGAAGGTAAAAACGAGGTAAGCAATGAAGACTGCTTCAATTCCCCGGTAAGGTGATTTGATCACCTGCCACAGACACCATCCTAACAGGGCTAGGTACGATGCCAGCCCCAGTAAGCCTACGGATAAACTTGTATCTAAAATTAGATTATGCGCTTTAGTTGTGGGTAGTTGTGCGGTTTTTATTTGGCCATTCTCGTCTTGGTAGTCGAAACTAAAATCACCCAAGCGAATTACTTTAGTTATTTTTATGCCGGGGCGCACATGGGAATAAGCAGTGCCGAAACCATCCATTCCCCATCCGAGTAAGGGACGGAGAGTAATTCTATAGTTGGCCATCTGCCAGAGATCAACGCGGTTTGATGTGATTTGTTTAATCAGGGGTAAATTATTCATCTGCCTAGTGCTGGTAGCAATGCCAATTATCAGTAAACACACCAGTGTTGCAGGTACTAAAAGTTTATAATGCTTGCGCCCTAATAGGTAGATAGTCGCTACCAGTAAGGCTAATAATCCTGCTCTAGTTTGAGTGAGTAGCAAAGCTGGGATAATTATGATGCCAGCAGTTGCAGCAAGGCGTGTGTTTATCCATTGCCATTGCCAACCAACAAGTGTCATAATTGCTACTGCTGCTAGGACAAATGAAGCATGACCGCGATGGGAATACAAGCCGATTGGTTGCTGATTTTGAAAAATGGTACTAGCTAGGATGTTACTCTGCATCAGTTGACCGCTTGTGGTGGTATAGTCGATGCGCCAGTTAATGGTTTGCGGGAAGATGCTGATTGCAAGGATAACTCCACCAATTACTAAACCCTGGAGTTGAGAACGGGCTAGTTCTGGGTGTAATCTTAACAGTAGGCTGTTGCTGAGGGTGAAGATGGCGATGAGCAACCAGTAGAGTAAGCCATCACCCATCTGTTCTTGACCGAAAAGCGATCGCCAAGGAAAGGGACTAGTCAAAGTTGCAATTAATCCAATTCCTAAAAATATTTCCCACAACAACTTGTTGATTTTCCAACTTTGGGGTAGCTTGAGGTTTTCCTTGTCTTCCCAAAGCATTAAAAAGTTGAGTATGCAGATAAGTACGATGGCAAATACTTTTGGTTGAGTCCAAATTTCCCCGCGCATTGCACCGATCGGGTTGATGAGAATGATGCTAAGGGAAAATAGTAGGGTGTAGATACGGTTCACGGTTATTTTTCAAAGCGAATTGAGAGCGCTTTTATTATTCCCCACGCGCCGAGTGCTAATAGTCCCAGTGAAGATGTAAATTCAGGGGTAGAGACGGGCGATTCGGAATCGTCTTTAGTCAACCAGCTACTATTGTTGATATAGTTATCCCAATTGTAATCCCACAGTTCTTCGTCTTCAGTCCAGCTGGTATCGGCAATATCGAAGTAAGACATTTCTTGGTCTACACTATTGTTATCAAAAAGCCCATAAGTGCTATCCGCATTGCAGCCACCGCCACCGCTACTAGCATCGCAAGTAGGAGGTGGTGGCGGTGGTGTACAATCTTGAATTTCAGGTGGGCAAACACGACGTACTTCATTTTTCCAACCCCATTGTATTCCATTGTAAACAGTGACTGTTCTTTGCCTACTATCAGGAGGTGTCGTCTCTTGAACCAGGTATAAGTGTGCGCTGAAGTAGTTGTTTGTCATAGCTCGATCCCAACCATTAGCGTATGGTTTATCAATTAAAAAGGTTTCGCCTGCATAACGAGAGTTAGGAAAGTCATAGTAAGGAGTATCTCTAGCCCAACGATCAACAACAGGAAGGAATGGGTTAGGGAAATTAGGTGGTTGATAGCTAGCTCGTAATACTTGAATCCAGTGAAGTTTACCTTGTCCAGGTTGAGGATCAGTGGGATTTGGTTCGTACTCTATGTGAAAAAGAGCACCAACTCCACGGTAGTTACGTCCTTCAATTGTCTCAGAAACCCTGTCACCTATAGATGTCCCAACTCCACCACAAGCATCTCTAAGATTACAAGCTTGGTAAGTTCTAATTTTAAAGTTCCCCTTTAAGTCGTTTTCTGCTTTTTCAAATTTCCAGCTAAATAAACCGCCTTCAGCCCTTTGAAGACCCCAACGAATAAGACCTGCATTAAACATAGATGTTCCACCTCGCGGCAAAGGCTGAAACCATAAGTCTTTATCTATGTAGGTTATGGATTCTTCGTTAGGACGACCTGGTATTGGAGCTACAGAAAGTTCTCTATAGAACTCAACATCTTCAGGTTCGGCTGGTGAAATATTATATGCAACAGAAGTACGGCCTGTAAGCGCAATAAATACAACTGATAAAAACAAAACTATGGGATATCGTTTTGATAACATTTTGTGCAACCTTAATTTAATATGTGGCTGTTTTGAAAACTTGAAATTGCCAAAAGATGGGTATGAAACTTGCAGTACAAAATTTAGAGTTTAATTAGTAACTCCTTGGATAAAACGCACTAACTCTAATTTAAAATCCCTTTAATTCTGAACTAAATGCAACTCTACAAATGGAGTTTTTGCTTCTCCTGTCCAAATTCCTTCTAGTTGCTTCGTCTTTTTACTTAAGAGTTCGTCAACTTTTACTTCTGTTTGCGAGTTGTAATATGTAAATCTAAACTGATACACTCCTGGCTTCAAAGGCTTAAGTGTCCATCCACCGTAATGACTTGTGGGAATAGCAATTCCTAACCTATTACCCAAAACCCAAAAAGTTTGCGTTTCCAGAAAAAAAGTTACATTTTCTTTTGGTATCAAACAAGGATAACTATATTCTTCAGATTGTGTATAGCTAAAGCTACCACCTTCCACTAATATTTCACCATCTTGATCCACAATTTCTGGATATAACAAGTCGGAAGCCAATCTAAATCGAAGAGTGCTGTCTGTATTATTCGTTATGCGTATACCCATTTGCAAAGAATCTATAGGAAAAATTTCTTTCTCTGGTAGTGAAAAAAGCTGTAAAAGATACTGCAATTTTTGCACATAGTTTTTTTTGGGAACTGTTAATACTTGCTTTGACACTAGGGTTTCAAAACAAACGCCATTGACTTCAACAGCATGACTATCATTCGATTGTTTAGATGTCATGTTAGCTACTCTCTGGTTCTAGGTTTTTATGCGTTGTCAAACTTTTTGGCACATAGCTTAATGCTATCATCCTAAAAAAGAGTGATGATTTATTGCTGAATTGGGTACAGACTTTGTAACTTTTTAAACCTTACCTTTTTTGAGGCAAGCAACAAAATCATTTTTTTTAATGTTAGGCAGTCACTATTTCTAAGAATTCTATGCAAGTTTTTTGCTGTGAAACCATCATAAATTATTTAGCAGATATTAGTAGTTAATGTATAAGTTTAATTTTCCTAAGTAGCCAAAAAAATTAATGCCGCTTTTGGGCTTAAAATTTATGAAAATGAAAGAATTAAGTTAAATCTATTATTCTTTTAAGTGTGTTGACAACCTCATATTTACTAGGTTATTAAAAATCAGTGTTTACTGAATTACAAATAAAACTTTATAAAGCTAATCTCAAGAAAAATTTGCGCCCGTTAGATAGGCGTGGAACTAGCAAGGTAACGACAGTCGCCTTTTGGCGAGAATCTTTCACAGCTTGTCAATATAAGCTTCTAGGTCACTGCGTTTAACTCGCCACCCCTTGCCAATCACTTTGGCTTTTAACTCGCCTTTAGTAATTGCGTCTCGCAGGAATTCTCTAGACAACCCAGTTAGCGCTTGTGCCTCTGCAATAGTCAGTAGTAGCTTATCGGCGATCGGCACTACTGGCTGATTGTCGCCTCTGCCCAGTAACCCTTCAATGATTGAGGATAATTTATCAATTACCCCAACCTCGCCAAATTCCGTAATCTCGCCAGATTGATGCACTAATTTACCTGTCTGTTGCTCTTGCTCTGTCGCTATTTGACGAGATTCAAAGGCTGGTTTTACGGTCGGTTGGTTCAGTTCTGACTTGAATGCTTCCAGTTCGGCGGGGTCAAAGTTGGCAGTCGGGCGAGTTTTCCCTTTCTCGTACTTGACGCTGATTCGTCCTTGCTGAACGTAACGCTCAAGCCCTCGAACGCTGACACCCAAGTAATCTGCTGCTGACTGCTTATTCATAAATCTCGCCAAATATCGTAACTCGCCAAAATCCTATCAGTGATTGGCGAGTTTTGGCGAGATTGAGAAAGAGCAACCATTATTCCTCAGCTGTGCCTATGCTATATTTCCCCTAAAGTATAGGACTAGGTGCTATACTTTAACCGAAGAGACTAGAAAATGAAAATTTACAAAAACCGTACTTTTGACCGTTGGGCGCGAAAGGAAGGCTTAAACAATCTTAGTCTCTGTAACGCTGTAAACGAAATGGCAGCAGGACTTTATGATGCTGACCTGGGAGGTGGACTATTTAAAAAACGCATAGCAAAACCAGGGAAAGGTAAGAGTGGTGGATTTCGGACACTAGTAGCTACTAATAATGAAGATCGTTGGTTTTTTATTTTTGGCTTTTCAAAAAACGAACGCAGCAACATTGACAAAGATGAAGAAGAAGCTCTGAAAATGTTATCCAAGCAATTACTTGCTTATACACATGATGAGCTTGAGCAGGCAAAAAATAGTAATGCGTTAATAGAGGTGATTTGTAATGCGTCAGAAGAAATCAGCAATTCTTGAAGCAGTTCATGAGACAGCAAAAGACCTACACAAAGCTGGGCTAATGAATCAAACTACATTGCGCGAATTTGAACACCTATGTCTACCTCCTATTGAGCCTCTAGAACCATTACAAATTAAAGAAATACGGGAATCATCTCAAGTCAGTCAAGCTGTTTTTGCACGTATTTTGAATATAAGTACTTCAACAGTTCAAAAATGGGAAATAGGACAAAAGCGACCTAGTGGAGCATCTCTTAAGCTACTGCACTTGATAAAGAATCGTGGCTTAAACAGTGTGCTTTATTAAAATTGACGTGAGAACCTCATTTACCACCAACTGTTCGCTCACGTTATCGTGTTTTCATCTTAGAATTACACATTATGTTTTTAACAATTGGAAAGTCAACTATTAATATCAATCATATTTGCTCAATTACTTGGACAACAAATATAAATATAAATGTTGTTGAAGCTAGTAATGATAATACAAATGAAAATCCTCCAAGTAAGAATCCTATTATTAATTGGTTAGAGAAAAATTTAAAGGAGGAAAAGAAACCTGACTCTGTTTATATATTTTTAAATCACAGCATATCCTCGGATACAGGAAGTCAAACAGCAAGAAGTCACACAGCATATATGTGTTTCTCTTGGGAAGATTACGAAGAAGATTTAAAAGCTTTAGCAAGAACCGTAAATTTTGATTTAACAAGGATAGGAAGATAATTCCCCTTACTGGGTAATAGATTTTGGATAAATAGGTTAATTGTTGTGCATAAAATTGACTGGTCACTTTATAATCGCATTCAAAAAATACTACAAAGTAAAGTGAAATCATCTGTCATCTAAAAGGTCATAAAAAATTAGTGAAGGCGATCGCTGACAGAGGGCGGGTACGCCATCGCGCTTTGTCGTGCTGCTTCCTCCCTGCCCCCTCTCAAAAGATGTCGTCAAACTACTAATTCCCGACTTTTTGATTCACGCAACTATAGTGTATAAATACTTCTTGTGATATCTAAACTTGCATACCAAACATAAATTGACGTAGTTATGTATTATTCCGAATAATAGATTTGAGTTCATCAATAGTATAAGCTGGTTTTTTTCTATGAATCATTGCGTGACAATTAGCACACACTGGACGTAAATCTTTTTTTGGCTCAATCTCATACTCTTTACCAATTTCTGATAATGGCTTTAAATGATGAATGTGGATATAACCTTCACCAATTACTCCGTATACCCCCTCGAAACTAAATCCACAAACCTGACATATTACACCATAGTGTTTTATGCATTTTTGTCGGGCATCGGGGTTACGTTCATAAACATTGACTGCAATCTGCTTAATCGAGCCTTCAAAGTATTTCTCTGTTTCTATTACTTCTTCAGGTAAACTTATCGGATTCAATTCATTGTCGTCAAGAAACTCCCAAATTATTTTAACGGGTGAAGTTTCTTCAAAAGATTTTACTTTCCCTAAACCTAGATATTTAAAAGGTTCTTTATTACTTGATCTGATAAATATATATTTTTTAACTTCTGGATTAATTAACTTTTTAATTTCAGGCTGGTCTATTTTAGTCTTACTTTTAGCAAACCAGACTAAATCATCTCCTAGAAAGTGATTGTTATAGTCGTGACCAGTTGTACCAGCTACACCCATATTACAAAAAAGAAAATAATCTTCTTCGTGCCTGGTGTAGCCTGTCTCCCAATTACCACCTTTTCTATCTTCTGAAAGCCCAACAATCCGATAAATATCTCTTCTTTTGTAACTTTCGCCACGGATAAACTGATAGTCCATTTTTTGATTTTTTTAGTAAGATTTAACAATTGAATTAGAGTTGTAACAAGCAAGATTTGTATCTAGCAATCAGTTAATTAAGTTATTGTTTACGTTAGCTAAATAGTCTGAATTGAAAACACTTCTCTGTATTTTGAACATGTTCAGGCAATCCTGGGGACATTATTTCATTCCCGATTTAAGAAACTGCCTAAAGAAGATATTACTTATAGAATAAGTTATTTTATTTACTTTTTTAATGGGATTTATACTTAACAAGGTATCAAATCAATGATATTGAGTGATCGCTCTTGTAATTTTACAAATCTCCCCAATCGAAATTCAGGAAGCGTCGAGCATTCAGCTTGGTATATTTTTCAGTGTGTTTGATATCACGGTGTCCCAAAAAGTCTTGAATCTCTCTGGTGTTGTAACCCTGATTCACCAGATAGTAACCGCAGGCATGGCGCATCATGTGACAGTGAACTTTGATATCAAGTCCCGCCTGCGCCGCCAGCCGCCCAAGCAGCTTTCGCACTGCATCAGTTGACATCACCTCACCACGCTCGGAAACGAAAATATATTTGCTATCGGGCAACATCTCTCTGAGTTCTTTGAGCAAAACTAATTCATCGTCTCTCAGGGGATGCACCCCAGAGTCACTGCCCTTTTCCCTGGTGATGAAAATCTGGCGTTCGGCCCACATCAGTGCATCCCACCTTAAACCGCACTTAGCCCCTACAGCTTCCCCTACCCTCAGACCGTGGCGAAACATGAGCAACAGAGCGTGTATAATCACGGTGAGCATAACGAGCTTTGCGTTCTAGTGCAGCATCGAGTAGAGATCGCACCTCGCTTGGTGTAAGGTATTCTCTAGACCTGTAGTGCTTGTTAGGTAGACGAGTTGGGGGTGGCAACCTCATTTATTCTTGGTGGTAGTGTCCGGTTTACGCGATTTATTATGGACAGTCTACACCGCCACAAGCCCCATTACTCCGTTGACAGGCTCATACAGTTAGACTTATTGATAACAG
>NZ_JAAGOG010000249.1:0-9772 GCF_010747425.1 Nostoc sp. UIC 10630 | reverse complement strand
CTGGAACAACAGGTACTGGAACAACAGGTACTGGAACAACAGGTACTGGAACAACAGGTACTGGAACAACAGGTACTGGAACAACAGGTACTGGAACAACAGGTACTGGAACAACAGGTACTGGAACAACAGGTACTGGAACAACAGGTACTAACAGGAATGCAGGTGTTACAACTTCCGAAAGAACTAGCGATCGCGGTTTCGATTGGGGTTGGCTAGGTTTACTTGGTCTAGCCGGTTTAGCAGGTCTGGCTCGTAATCGTGATAAAGTCCGGGCTTATAGCGATCCTAATGAAGTAACGGGTACTCGTTCTAGATAGTATTCAACACACTGTAGGAAGCGTACAGCCGTTATTTTTGTCAAGTTCAGGTTAGGTCAGTAGGGGCACAATATATTGATATTGCGCCCTTTTTATTACATCCTAGTTTACTCAAGTCGAACTACTGCCTTGCCCAATGAAGATTACATTTGCCAAAACTTGTATTTTTGTTAGCGCCCGCACCAGACGTTGAGCTTGATGTTTATAAAGTGGTATTGGCAATATTCCAGGCAAATTATTCATCCATTGCCTAGCAGTACCTAAACTACATCCTGTAATCAAAACTATTTCTTCAGCGCCATAGATAAGAGAATTTGTAGTCAGAGCTTTCTCGATCTCCACCTGCCAAAGGCGAGGCAGCATTTCACCCCATTCGATTCGCTGCAAACTACTGCTTGTAGCTAAAACAATTAAGCGATCGCCAGCATAGAGCTTAACATCATACCAGGGCATCAAGGAATAATTGTCTCGCCGATATTTATGGTAGAGAATCGGCACAACACTATAGCCAGATGCTATTTCAGATAGAAGCAACCCATTCAGGGTATCACCTTCTTCAATCTTGTATTCCGTCACCATGACTATTTGCTCACTCAAGTGAAACAAGCTCAAAACATTTTCCCCAAAGGCAGCACAAGCAAAGACTTCCGCAGATAAAGCCGCGCCACATAAAACTTGAGCATAGGGAAACAGAGGGGCGATATTATCACTAAAATGACGATCTTGAGAGCGGATAATCAAGCTTGTGGCGGGGTTCATTGCATGAGCCATCAAACCAATTTCCAGATTTTCCATATTATCGTCCCCAACTAAAATGATGCTTTTAGCACGCGAGAGATTAACCTTAGCGAGTGCTTCGTTAGTATTGCCAATAATCAGCGGCATATCTGGTAAAGTGCCTGGGTCGAGAGTGGTAGTATGAATTCCTACTAAAGGCTGATTGAGTTCTTGCAAAAGAGCAGCAACTTTCTGTCCCAAGCGATTTAAGCCAATAATCACTACATGGTTGCGTTGTGGTATTGGAGGACGAGAATTGAAAAACTGGAATCTGGAAGTGACAAGAGCATCAGTCACCAGTGCATATAATACTCCCACGAAAGCTTGACCTGTCAATGTAAGCCCCAGGCTAAAGAATCGCAACCACCAAGGGATATGATCTGAAGGTTCAGATTGCGATTTAAACTCAACACCACCAAATAAATCTCCGTATCCTCCCAAAAGCAACACTGCTGTTGCATAGAAAGCTTCTTGCAGGGAGATGTCAGGATAATACAAGCGGTAAAGAATTATTCCAACGAACCACAGAATAAGTACGGTAATCCCATAAATTGTTGCAATTCGCCGAATTTGATTTTGGCTTTGGTAGTAAGATTGCCAAAATTGTAATATTTTTTGCTTAAGATTCTTCGCTGTTATGCCTTGAAGAAACTCTTGCCACTGCCAACTTTGGCGATAAGATTTATTTGTATATTGCTCAGAGAAAGCCAATTCGTATGCAACATCAATGTAAACGAGTGTGTCTCCTACCTGCACTTCTGCTTCTGGGTTCCATCCAAACAATTCTTTGAGGGGATCAGATGAAACGGTTGTGTGACTCAAAATGCGGCGAGTTGTGAGATTGAGTCTATGTACTGGCTTGCCATTGCACCAGCTATCTTTCGCTTGTACTTGGTGCTTGATTACTTGCAATAGTTGCCCTTCTAAAGTAAAGTAACCGATCGCTTCAGATCCGAGAGATGCTAAAGCAAAGGCATGAGCAGAGAGATGGGTAGGCTCAAAGGCAACAAAATTGCCTAAGTTTTCGGACAAAAGTTTGTTGAAATTTTGTTTGTCAGAACGAACAATCAGGCGAACGTGCGGATTAAGTCGCCGTGCTGCAAACGCTGCTTCTATATTTATCCGCTCATTTCTTGTGACTAAAAGTATTGAACGACATTGCTTTATACCTGCCTGCTCTAAAACACTTGGCTGGCGGCAGTCTCCGATGATTAATTTTTCTAGTAAGCTTGGTACTTCTGGGACTTCCCAATGTTCGAGTTGTACATCATCAATGGCGTTGACTTTAACGTCGTACTCCTTTAAGACTGCAACACAATGTTGCCCTAAACTTTGGAGTCCGCATACTAAGAAAAGGTCTTGGGGTTTTTTGGGATTGGTGCTGAGAGGGGAATGCACTTTCTGTTGATGGCAGCATTCAATACTGCTAACAGTACGTGTTTGCTAGGATTATATCTTACCGTTCGGGTAATGTATCCCTTTACTCACACAACTAAAGAGGTTTTCTGACTATAGCAATCCTATTTGAGTTGTGAAAAATGTAGATTAGAAAACGAACCGCATAGACGCGGAGCGGCTTCCCGCAGGGTAGGACGCAAAGGGAGGAAAGAAGAAAGAGAGATGTGATTTTCACGAATGATTTAGGACTGCTATATGTAAAAAATTACTTCTTAATAATATTCTCTGAGGATTGAGAGAGAAGTTTAAGAAAGTAAACTAGCAGAATTTACATCTAAAAATAACGTAGCTTGGGATTGTTGACGAAGAATAGAAGCCGGACAATCTGTAGTTATAGCTCCTTGCAACATTTCTTTTACCACATTGGCTTTACGTTTTTCTGGAGCCAGACAGATAATTTTTTTAGCTGAACAAATTGCTGAGATGGTGACAGTAAAAGCATATTGTGGAACAGTTTCTAGATTTGGAAATTGACCCGTACTAACTTGTTGCTGACGGTTCACTGTATCCAGTTTTACTAGTTTCACACTGTAAGGATCTTGAAAATTTGCTACTGCTGGATCGTTAAAAGCCAAATGTCCATTTTCGCCAACACCAAGACAGCATAGGTCTATTGGTTGTGCTTGCAATAGTTTGGTGTAGCGATCGCACTCGTTTACTGGTTGCAGTGTATCACCTTCTATATAGTGAAATACTTTAGGAACAACCCGGTTTTCTACACGTTCTCGCATATAGCGCCGGAAACTCGCAGAATGGTCAGCCGTAATTCCCAAATATTCATCTAGATGGAACAGAATAATCCGTGACCAATCTACACCACCCAATGCAATCAAAACATCGAGAAATTTGAGTTGGGAGTTACCTGTGGCTAACAATACAGCAGCTGTATCCTGTTGTTTAAGAACTTGCTGTAAATGCTTTTGGGCGATTTCGGCAACATCCTGGGCCATTTCGACTTCAGAGTTATAAATCTGCACCAGTAAATCATCAACGCGAAAAAAGTTTGTAGCGGCTAGCATTTGCTTACACAGAAGGTTATCAATTATACGGCACTTTCTTGAGAAGCTCTACCTGTCTACCTTGACATGGCTTATCCAGTATAGATTTTAGGATTTAGCAGATTAATTTATCGCTTTTTGCGCTGTATAAGGGCAAAAAAACAATGTAAACTATTTAAATTAAGTTAACAATTATTTACATTTTACCAAAAAATCATGCTAGCTGCAATTCTCTTTGACCTCGACGGCACTATTGTCAATACTGACCCTATACACTACCGAGCTTGGCAGGAAATGCTGCTAAATTACGGCATAGAAATTGACGAAACATTTTATAAATCCCGAATTAGTGGACGCTTAAATCCAGAAATTGTTAAGGACATTTTGCCACAATTATCAACGGCAGAAGGGCAGAAATTTGCAGACGAAAAAGAGGCGTTTTTCCGCAAACTCGCCTCGAATCTTAAACCATTGGATGGATTTTCTGAGCTACTAGCATGGACGGAGACACATCAATTAAAGCGGGCATTAGTAACTAATGCGCCTAGATTAAATGCAGAATTTATGCTAGAGGTATTGGGAATAAAAGAAGCTTTCCATACAGTTGTTTTAGCGGATGATTGTGTAGCAGGTAAACCTGACCCTGCACCCTACCAAGCCGCCCTGAATAAATTGGCGATTTCAGCAGAGGAAGCGATCGCATTAGAAGACTCTCCCTCTGGTATTCGGGCGGCGGTGAGCGCAGATATCCGCACCATTGGCATCGCTTCTACCCACGATCCGCAAGTATTACAAGAAGTTGGCGCATTTATGGCAATTCCAGATTTTACTGATTTGCAGTTGTGGACATTGCTTAACTCACTGATTGAGCCAGATTTAAGTGCGATCGCTTCTAACTTATAAGCGCAAAATCTGAGAATATTGAAAGTAGAGATGCAAATTTTGCCTCTCTACTTATTTTTCCGCCAAAATCGCGTAAATTTCTCGTTTAGCTTGCTCTAAAAGCTCACGCACCCGATTTATTCGCTCCACATTGCCACTACGAGCAACCTGCACTACAGCAGCAGCTAATTCTGTTGCAGCATTCCGCAACTCAATAAACTCTTGGGGCTTACCTTTCACGAAACTTTTGACAGTATCCCAAGGAGTATCAGAAGTTTCTTGTTGGGCACGTTCTGCCAATAATTTTCTACCTTCATCGGTAATCGTGTAAATCCGCTTGCCACCTTCCTGGGCGCTCTTGAGATAACCCCCTTCCTCCAGCAATTGGAGTGTGGGATACACTGAGCCAGGACTGAGACGACGGAAACCACCATAACGAGTTTCCATCTCTTTAATCAGGTCGTAACCATGACTAGGATGCTCAGATAACAATTCCAGCAGGATGAACTTGATGTCACCCCGACGAGTCCGATGTTCATCTCCCCAACCACGACCAAACATTTCATTACCAAAGTGTTTGTCATGATCTCTACCATGATGCCTGCCATGCCCAAACCAAGACCTAACAAGCAAGAAATCGTCTTCGTTAACTCCTGCCCATGCAGGTGTACCAAAGCGTGAACGAAAGTGTCTAAACATAAATCAATCTCAAATCAACTTTCTCTAATATACGATATATAAAAACATATCGCGATATATCGGAATAGATTTTGATGAAGATTTATGAAGTAAGCAATTGTGCCAACGCAAAGCTGAAGAAGAATTCAGAATCAAGGCGCTCGTGACGCTCTTAGCGTTGCTATCAATACACCAAAACACTTGTAGAGACGGCGATTTATCGAGTCTCTTAGGCTGTGCGTAAACGTTCAATATCCCTGATCGGCGGCGCACCGAACATCCGGGAATATTCGCGGCTGAACTGTGAGGGGCTTTCATAACCCACCTGATAGGCAGCATTCGCCGCATCGGAGTTTTCGGCAAGCATCAGGCGACGTGCTTCCAACAGTCTTAATTGCTTTTGATATTGAAGCGGACTCATCGATGTCACTTTCTTGAAATGGTGATGGAAAGATGAAGGAGACATACTTGCTTGCCCAGCTAGCTCCTCAACCCGCATCGGCTTTGTAAAATCAGCCTTGATGAGTTTTATCACCTCGGCGATGCGCTGCATATTGCTGCCAGATGTCGCAATTTGGCGAACAGCTTCGCCCTGTTCACCCATTAAAAGGCGATAATAGATTTCGCGGATAATCATCGGTGCAAGAATTGGGATATCTTGTGGTGTATCCAAAAGCCGTGTCAGTCTCATAGCGCAATCGAGCAACGGTGCATCGACGTTGCTGACAAATAAGCCTCTGACAGAGTTCTTTTTCTCCTCAATCACACTGGTTTGAGCAGTAATAATATCGCAGAGTTGGCGTGGATCTAGATTCAGCTTGAATCCTAAATAGGGTTGCTCTGGGGTTGCCTCAACGATAAACGCGCTCAAGGGCAAATCAACCGAGACTACCAGATATTGAGCCGCGCCATAACGATAGGTTTCCTCACCCAGCAACGCTTCTTTTTTGCCCTGAACTAAGATGGCAAAGATAGGTTCGCAGACACCCTGTAGTGAGGTGGAAGCAGAAGATTCTCGCTGAAATTCCAGCTGCTCAATAGCTGTTTTATGAAAACCGTCCCCTTTGCCATCGGTGTGACGAGTGACTAGTGCTGCCAATTCTTGACATTGATGAGCGATCGCACTTTGGTTTATGACTTGGTTGATGATTTTGCTCGTCACTATATTCTTCGATTAATTTAATCATCCTCTTGTAGGCATTTTAGAACATCGATTTGGAGAATTAGGCAATAAAGCGCGAGGTCTGTGTATTTCAAACCTTTGCACTTACTCATACGATGAACACATCCAAAATTTAAATAAACCTCAACAGAGGGAAAAATAACCATGTTAAACGTAGAAAATAAAGTCATTGCGATCACTGGAGCCAGTAGCGGTATTGGTGAAGCCACCGCTAAGTTACTCGCTAAAAATGGTGCAAAAGTTGTTTTAGGGGCACGGCGCACCCAAAAGCTAGAAAAGATTATCGAGGAGATCCGTAACCAGGGTTATATAGCGGAATTCAAAGCGGTGGATGTTGCGAATCGTGAGGATATGAAAGCGTTCATTCACTTCGCCAAAGATAAGTTTGGTCGTGTCGATGTCATCTTCAACAATGCAGGCGTGATGCCCCTGTCGCCAATGAATGCCTTGAAAGTCGAGGAATGGGACAACATGATTAATGTGAATATCCACGGCGTATTGAATGGTATTGCTGCTGGTTTACCAATCATGGAAGCGCAAGGCGGTGGACAGTTTATCAATACCGCCTCCATCGCCGCGCACATGGTGGGGCCTACCAGCGCGGTTTATTCCGCGACAAAATTTGCTGTTTGGGCCATATCCGATGGATTACGACAAGAATCGAGAAATATTCGCGTCACAATAATATCCCCTGGCGTGGTTGAAACTGAACTCGGCTCTGATATCACAGACGAATCAGCAACAGGCTTCTTGAAAGAACTCCGCAAAACTGCGCTCACTCCTGATGCGATCGCTAGAGCCGTATTATATGCCGTATCCCAACCGGATGATGTTGATATCAATGAAGTGATTGTCCGCCCGACGGCAAGCTCATTCTAACTCTGGGAACGTATGTGAAGAGGAATTGGGCATTGAAAATAGGCAGAGGGGCAGGGGGAAGGGTGCAGAGGAGGGGAATTTTCTCCCTGCTCCTTCTCTTGGAGCGATCGCGGCAATTATCCCAGCCCAGAGTAGCAATTATAAAATACTTGTATTATAAATTGCTGCTTATTAACTTTTATGCCCTATTTTATTTAGAGATAAAGTATATATTATAACAATAAATATACTAGTGCCGGCAGCCATAGCATTTTTAAGTCTAGATTTCAACTCTTCTTAAAAAATTCACGAAAATCAAATATCTAGTAAAAATACGTATGTCATTTTAAGTCTTCTCACTATATGAATAGTAGAATTAGCCCATAGAGGAGAAGACAGTGACACTCTTAAACCAAGCTCAAGTAGAGCAGCTAAAGGAAATAACCACACATTTACGACAAGTAAGGCAAGAAAAAGCCATACGCATAGAAGAAATTGCCGCTCAAACACTTATTAGAGCAGGTGTTTTGCACGCTTTAGAAGAAGAACGATTTGAAGAATTACCTGAGCCTATTTTTCTTCAAGGCTTCATCCGTCGCTATGGAGATGCTTTAGGGCTGGATGGAAATGCTTTATCACATACTCTTATAAGCAATCCAGTAGTCCGCCAAGACCCCAAGAACGATCATAAAAATTCTGACAACAAACCAAATACATACATACCTCTTGTCGTTACCTACATTCTGTTATTAGTAGCTGCATCTGCTGGTCTTTTACATATACTTAATCCACCACAAATCACATCTGAATCTCTGACTCCAGAAGTAAATAATCAACAGTCAATAGTCAGCAAAACTAACAAATTGACAGAAAAGTAAGTACATTGGCGCAATTAAAGCTAGCTGGCAAGGCTGTCATTTGTCCTTTGTCATTGGTCATTAGTAAAGACTTTAAGCCTATTTACATTTCGTAACATAATTGGTTTATTTCTGCTAACTTACTTAGAGGAAGTGGCGAGTGAAGGATGAGAATTAATCACCAATGACAAATGACCAATGACAAATGACAAATTCAAGATATTTGTGGTTTACGCAGATGCCAAGTAGTAGCTTGTTCATAAGCGTAAGCTACCTGAAACAATTGGTCTTCTCGCAGTACATTGCCAATTAGCTGCAATCCTATTGGTAAACCCTGGTCATCAAAACCGCATGGCAAACTTAAACTAGGTAAACCAGCAAGATTCACAGGAATAGTCATCAAGTCAGTTAAATACATACTCAAGGGATCAGTAGTTTTTTCCCCTGCTTTAAATGCTGTAGTGGGAGATGTGGGACAAACTAACACATCAACCAAGCGAAAAGCCTTTTCAAAGTCTTCCTTAATTAGGGTGCGGACTTTTTGCGCTTTCAGGTAATAAGCATCGTAATAGCCAGCAGAAAGGGCATAAGTGCCGATCATAATCCGGCGTTTGACTTCTGTACCAAAACCAGTGGCACGGGTACGAGTATACATCGATAGTAGATTATCGGCATCAGGAGCGCGGTAGCCGTATTTAACGCCATCGTAACGAGCCAAGTTTGCTGACGCTTCGGACGGGGCGATGATGTAGTAGGTGGGTAAGCCATAGCGAAAGCGGGGACAGGAAATTATATGAATCTCTGCTCCCAAACTTTGTAATACATCTACTGCTTTGGTAACAGCTTGTTCCACTACAGAATCTAAACCTTCACCAAAAGTTTCTTTAACGATCCCAATTCTTAGCTGACCTCTGGGTTTGAAGTCTGGTTTGAAGCTGGCGGCGTAGTTGGGAATGGCAACTTTGAGGCTGGTAGAGTCTTTGGGATCGTGACCTGCGATCGCACTTAATAATATTGCCGCATCTTCTACTGTGTTTGCAAATGGCCCAATTTGATCCAAAGACGAAGCGTAAGCCACTAAACCATAACGAGAAACCAAACCATAAGTTGGTTTCATCCCCACCACACCGCAGAAAGATGCAGGTTGACGAATTGAACCACCAGTATCAGAACCAAGAGCAACTACACACTCTTGGGATGACACCGCCGCCGCCGAACCCCCCGAAGAACCACCTGGAACTCGTGACAAATCCCAAGGATTAGCCGTGACTTGGTAGGCAGAGTTTTCTGTGGAACTACCCATTGCAAACTCATCTAAGTTGGTTTTGCCTACCATTACCGCACCAGCATCTGCCAGTTTTTGCGTCACGGTTGATTCATAAGGTGGCACAAAATTCTCTAGAATTCGGGAGGCGCAAGTGGTAGGAATTCCCTTAGTACATAAATTGTCCTTAATCCCAACAGGAATGCCTGCTAGTAGCCCGATTTCTTCCCCGGCAGCAATTTTGGCATCCACAGCACCTGCCTGCTCTAATGCCCGTTCTGCGGTAACACATAAAAAGCTATGTAATTTCGGCTCTAACGCTTCAATGCGCTCTAAAGCTTCTTGGGTAATTTCAACGGCAGAACGTTCTTTTTTAACTAGTTGTTGGTGCAACTCGCGGATGGATGCCATGATTGCTCTCTTTGTGACTCAAGTCATTGATTTTAGTACATATTGGCCGATATGGGTATTGGGAATGGGGAATGGGGAATGGGGAA
>NZ_JAAGOG010000248.1:0-9858 GCF_010747425.1 Nostoc sp. UIC 10630 | reverse complement strand
TCCCCTGCTTCCCCTGCCCCCTGCTTCTTATTGGCAATGATAAAGTTCGTATTCATAGCCGTCTACGCTTGGCAAAGATTTAGTATCAGCGACGCATGTTTTGACGGCTTCTGCTACTGGGGCATGAAAGTTTACCGACCACAAGTCAAAAGGTCGTGGTAGCGTCTTTAAGGTATTTTCTAGAGCAATGGTGGAAGTATTCGGATCTTGATATTGATGGGCAAGGAGAAACAAAGAATTTTGAGGCGAATTGGCAAGTTTCAACTCCCTAGCTACTCCCATCATTTCCCCAGTGTGTATATAACTTTTGTGAGTAGTGGCAATCAGTACTGGTACTGGGGATATTTGTTGGATGAGTTGCACAAACAGGTCAGGGCGATAATATTTTTGATAGCCGAGATTGCAAATTACTGTAACTGCACTAAAAAATCCCATTAGCCAAATTAACATCACGGCTTTTTTACCGTTTATTCCCCATTTACCTATGCTTTTTATTTCCTTGGGGGGATGCCAACAAACTGCGAGACTTGCGCCTAGCAAGACAACGATCGCAGGATAGTAAACAAAGTTATATCTAGCGCCTCTGGTCAGGTCAATACCCAAAAAGTACGTAAAGATCAAAAATAAAGCGATCGCACTAACCGCAATTCCAATAAATACCTGAATCATAATCCGGTTTTCTGGATGCTGTAGTTGAATTTTGATCCCACGCAGCAAAATTGGTACTGCCCAAATAAAGAAAGCCAGCATCACTATTCCAGAAGGAATCACCACCAATAGCTGTGAAGATTCAACTGGTAATAGGGAAATCATTGCAATCAATGTTCCTAAAGCTTGAAAAATTGGGCTTAACCAATCTAGTCCAACACGCGAACCTCGAATCCACTCGGTCAAAATCCCACGGTTTTTATTCTCTAACAAGATTGGTATCCAAATTAAACCCGCCGCCAAAGTACCTACCGCAACGGCATAAATGCGCCGCCAGGGAGAAGAGAAGAGGAGAGAAAATTTGGTGCTAGTTTGCAATTGAAGCCAAGCAAGAGAAATCAAAACTACGGCTTCTGTATAGAGGGTGAAGGTGAAAAAATAATGAGTAGCAATACCCAAAGCATTAATTGCTACCCACGAAAGTGCTACCCATATAGGTAAAGGTGTGCGGTTTTGAATATGACGTGTGGCAATTACTAAGCAGGTGAGCGAACCAATCACCCATAAGATTGCCAAAGTGTAATGACGTGCTTCTTGTGCTAAAAATACGGGGTAGGGTGATACTGCGATCGTGGCAGCAGCTAATTGTCCTACTAGCCGCGAACGAAATGCTACTTTACCTAACACGTAAAAACACGGTATTGAGACAGCACCGAATATCGCAGGTAGCGATCGTGCTGCAAATAGCGATACTAATCCTCCTTCGCTAGGAAATAATTTCATCCATAGGTAAGCCAGCACAAAATACAGAGGTGGATGACTATCTTGTGTAGCTAAATTATGAACCACATCACCAATACTAGCTGCTGGGTTGGGTTGCAGTGGTTGTAATAAGATATCAGGTGCGATCGCCTGATCTAGGGGTACTGATAAAAAATTGTTACCCAAGCTAAACACTAAGGTGGAAAACTCATCAGTCCAAGGAGACTTTGTTGTCAAGTTGGTTAGGCGTAAGCTAATGCCGATGAGCAACCACATCAAAATCAGCAAAGGGTGAAGCCAGGAAGGTGGGAGGCGAGCTTGCCAATAATTATACCAGTGCTTGTGTTGTGAGGCAGAATTAGTATCTACAATCTGTACACAAGGGTCAGTAGATGTAGGTAGCAACGAGATAATTTTTTTGTAAAAATAAAATGCACCTTTGAAAATAACTCTCATTGCCGGGCCTTATACAAATGGATTTGTAGATTTGACGTTTGAGATTTAAGTTCGTTCTAAAATCTAAGAACAAAAATCAAAATCTCAAATCCTTCGTTGTGATTATTTAACATTAGTGACGCGCTAGCTAAGTTTCATCCCATTTAGGAGGGGATTCAAACCCCGTCTAAATTAAGCCTTCTGCCTTCTTCAACTGAATTTTAAGTTTAACCACTATTTTGTGTTACGTATCAACGCTTACACAATTTTTTATCCCAAAAAATCATCAATACTGTACCATTAAGCCAGCGAAGTCAGCAAATATACAGTTGGTCGAGACTATGTAAAGACTTTTTTAGATTGTTATATTAGTTATACTAATCTAAAATCATTAGTTGGTTAATGACTATAAGTTAAAAAAATACTAGTTTACCAAATTTTAAAATTGGTGGTCAACAAAAAAGTAATGAGTACAGATTAAGAACTAATGGAATTCTGAATCCTGAGTTATTATTGAATCCAGCTAAATTACTTTGATATTTAGCTATATAGTTAAATATTTTTAGGTCATAATACTGCTGTGTTGCCATAAAAAATGTAGTTAAAATCAATCAAACCCGCTTTAAATGGCGATTATACTATCAACCATAAGAGCCGTAAAGCAATTCAAAATCTAAAATGTTCGTGTAGCAGTCTCATAGATAAAAAGCACAATACTAGCAAGCTTTTTGGCATTCAGAATGTGCCAATTAAATACATATTAGCTTATTAAAGTCAAGAGATTTACACTTTTCCAAGAATTTATCGACATATATAAAAATAAAATTAACAAAAATTAATATTCATGTAAATTAAGTATACTATTTAGCAGCCATTGGATTGTAAATCTCTCAAAAGTAACAGCATAAAATCCCCCAAGAGGGCATTGCAAAAAAGATGAAAATTTTGTTTGTTATTAATCTAATGCCTTTGTTTATTGCTGGTATTGAGTAAATAAACATCTAAAAAATACAGGGTAGATCATGCATATTCCTGATGGATTTGTTTCTGTTCCGGTGGCAGGGGCTACTGGTTTAGCCAGTGTAGCAGCACTTTTTATTGCCTTCGAGCGATCGCAAGAAGCTTTTGGTATCCGTCGTGCGCCCATACTGGGATTAACCACTGCCTTTATTTTTGCCGCCCAGATGATCAATTTTCCGGTAGCTGGAGGTACTAGTGGTCACTTACTAGGAGGAACCTTAGCTGCGATCGTTTTGGGTAGTCCGTGGGCAGGAACGTTGTGTATTGCCACAGTTTTAATTATTCAAGCTGTGCTATTTGCTGATGGTGGCATTACAGCCTTGGGAGCAAATATTTTCAATATGGCAGTAGTTGGTGTTTGGGTAGGCTGGATTTTAACCCAAACCTTGCAACGGCTGTTGGGGGGATTTAAAGGGCGTTTACCCCTAGCTGCTGGTATAGCTGCTGGCGTAAGTGTAGTGGTAGCTGCTATAGCTTGTGCTATTGAGTTAGCCCTTTCTGGTACTGCACCTGTAGCCATAGTTTTACCAGCTATGACTGGCGTGCATATTTTGATTGGCATTGGCGAAGGGATAATTACTGGGGGTGTACTGACTTATTTAGCTACAGCCCGGCCAGATTTATTACCAGGGGAACAGCAGGAATTTCGTGGCTGGTCAGTGCCTATTGTCACCATTTTCTTGATTGCAGGAGTACTGTCACTCTTTGCCTCAGCCTGGCCTGATGGTTTAGAAAAAGTCGCTGAAAATACAGGTTTCATTGATTTAGCTGCGAAAGTCCGGGTAATTGTGCCGACTCCCTTAGCTGACTATAGTATTAAGGGTTTGGGGCCAATTGGTACTAGTATCGCTGGACTTATGGGAGCTACAGTTTGCTTTGCTGTAGCCTTTGGGATTGCCAAGGTGGTGAAACCGAAGAATGCTTAAACTTTCTTTGCCATTACGTTTGCAGCTGTCTCTAGTGATTGTGGTGGGAGCAGCGTTACTAAAATATCATGCTTGGTATTGCTTAGGTGTATATGCCGCGATCGCACTTTTGTGGGCTTGGCTGTTGCGCGTATCAATTCGCCACTTGGGAGGATTACTCGGTACAGAATTGATTTTTTTGTCATTGCTAGCCTTGCCTTTGGGATGGGAAAGAGCCAGCTTTTTACTGCTTCGTTCGCTGGTTTGTCTAGTTACTATGAATAGTTTTTTGTTAACCTTACCGCCCCACAGCTTTGGTATAGCCCTGAAAGGCTTACCCGTACCAGCACCTTTAAAGGAAAACTTGTTGTTAGCTGGGCAATATATGGAAATTTTGCTCTCAGAAGTAACGCGAATGCAGCGCAGCGCTCAATTACGTGGTCTGAATGGAACTACGGGATGGTTGCGCTACGCCAGTGCTGCCATGATTGGAGCCTTGTATCTCCGCAGTCTGGATAGGGCAGAACGAGTCTATGGGGCAATGGTAGCTCGCGGTTACAACGGGCAATTGCCCATTGATTCTCCTCTCAGACCGAAAGAGCGTTTTGCCGTATTACTAGCTTGTGCGATCGCTGCTACTGTAACCCTAACTTCTTACAAAATTTAACCCAATCCTCACTCCGCAATATTGAGTTTGTGAATCTTGAAATCTTTAACATCTAATCCCCAACCACCAACCCACAACCCCCACGCAACTGTCGTTGAAGTTGAGAACTTGGTCTATGCCTATTCTCGCCAGGAGCCGGTATTACAAGAAATTTCTTTTACTTTGAATAAAGGCGATCGCGTTGCCTTGATGGGAGCAACTGGTTCTGGAAAAAGCACCTTGCTAGAGAACCTAATTGGCTTAAAACAACCCCAAACGGGGAAAATTACCATTAATGGTATCCCCTTAGAGCCTAAAACTCTACCCCAAATACGTCGTCAAATTGGCTTTAGCTTTCAAGATGCCAACGACCAACTATTTATGCCCACCATCTTGGAAGATATTACCTTTGGCCCACGCAACTACGGAATGTCACCAGCAGAGGCTAGCGATCGCGCCCGGCAGTTATTAGCTGATTTCGGACTAGAAGCCTACGCTAATCGCTCCGCTCACGAACTTTCTGGGGGGCAAAAACGCCTTGCTGCCCTAGCCTCAATTTTAGCCCTAGACCCAACAATTCTAATTTTGGATGAGCCGACTAACGGTCTCGATCCAGCATGGCGACGACATTTAGCGCAAGTGTTGTTAAAGTTGCCAGTGCAGGTGATGTTAATTGCCTCCCATGACCTAAATTGGTTAGGTAGAGTTACGCAACGTGCTTTGGTGCTGTCTGGTGGTCGAATTCAAATAGACGGCAATATTAAGCCACTTTTGCAAGATGGTGCTACTTTAGACCAGTTAGGTTTGCCCATAGATTGGTAATTTGAGATTGGGGCATGGGCACAGAAGTGGAGTTTAAAGAATCATTCACTATTCTCTCTGCCCATTGCCCGTAATATTAGATACTATATTTTGGGTTTTATTGCTGTTGGGGTGTTAATGTCTGTTTTACATAAATATACTGTTATTGCTCCTGTTAGCCTGAGCATCGCTTTGTTCGTTACCAGTTGCAGCGAAAATAAAGTTTCTCAGTGCCAGCGACTGATTCGAGTTGTAAATGCCGGAACTTCTCTGATTGATAACAATAAAGGAAGGCAAGTCATCACCAGCATACAACTATCTAAAGATTTAGAATTTGTGACTAAATCGATTAAGGAACTGAATTTAAAAGATCCCAAGCTGAAAGGATTCCAAAGCGGTTTTGTCAATATTTTTCAGAATCTTAGTCAAGCGATCGCCAAAGCTGGTAGAGCCCTTGGTGCAACCAAGACAGCAGAAGCTTCAGAATCGGGTAGAGAAAAAATCCAAAAGGCTAGAACCGAAATTGACTCAGCACTGACAACAGCTACAAATCTTGGCAAGCAGTCAGATACATTAGTCAATCAGATGAATAAGTATTGTAGCCAGCCAGAATAATTTATCTGGGGCATTGGGCATTGGGCATGAAGAAGAGACAAGGGAGACAAGAGAGAGACTTGTTCAATAATTCCCCCTTGTTCCCCTGCTTCCCCTGCCCCTCAATCCCAGCCATAGTAATTTTTATCACTCTTTTTTCATAAATTTTCCTGATATACACCAACTTTGTCTGTCAAAAGAAATATTGGTGCAAGTCAAATGAAATACCATGAGTGATATTAGTCTACTGATGGCGGGTGTGCTAGCAACAGGGCCAATCTCTGCCCTTAATTTACCAGAACAGCCTGTAATCACGCCAGATAATCTGGTGCAGCAGTCAACACAAGAAAATTTATCTCAAGTTGTTTCGCCTGCTGAAATTACACCACCTGAATTTGTGCAGCCAGATATAACTACTTCATCAGCTAAAAAGCACAAGTACGAAAATATACTTAAAAAAAGCAGAGAAAAAATTCAATTTATAAATTCCCCTAATTTACCTCAGTTAAAAGATACTCAAGCTGTAACAGAAGTTGCACAGAACCAGGAAAACACAGAAGAATTCTCTCTATCTCCTCAGCCTCCCGACTCAGACAACCAAATGTCTCAAGTCACATCGGTGTCACAACTTAAAGACGTGCAACCTTCCGACTGGGCTTTTGATGCTTTGCAATCTCTAGTAGAACGCTATGGCTGCATTGCGGGATACCACGATGGGAATTATCTGGGAAACCGCACCATCAGCCGTTATGAATTTGCGGCTGGTTTAAACGCTTGTTTAGAGAAGATTAACGAAGCGATGCCTGCGGCGGGCTACGCCTACGCTAATAATAAAATTAATACTGTTAATAGTGAAGATTTAATCTTGCTGCAAAGGTTGCAAAGCGAATTTAAAGCAGAGTTGCAGCAATTACAGCAGCGTGTTGAGGCTGTAGAAAACCGGACTACTGAATTACAAGCCAATCAGTTTTCCACAACTACCAGATTATTTGGTCAAGCCGTTTTTAGCGTTCAGGGAACCAATAGCCCCGATGTGGATTTGTTTCCTAGAGATGGAGTCCCTGAACGTCAGGGAAAAACCAATCTGACTTTCACAAGTAGCACCCAACTAACCTTAGCAACTTCATTTACAGGACGAGATTTGCTCTTAACAGGGCTATCTGCGGGTAATTTGGGTTCTAATGCAGCGTTGCTATCTACCAATATGGGGCGGTTGGGTTTCGAGTCAAATACAGACAACAATCTAGTCGTTAGTGACTTATCTTATCGATTTGTCGTCTCGGATAACTTCGGAATTGTCGTAGGTACGGCGGGAGTCAACCCTATCAACAGCTTTCGGGGTATTAGTCCTTTAGAAGGTTCTAGCGACGGTGCAATTTCTCTATTTGGTCAGCGTAACCCGATTTTAAGTATTGGCAACGGCACTGGCGGTATAGGCTTTGATTGGCAAATTAGCGATCGCATCAGTTTGCAAGGCGTTTATAGTGCAGAAATTCCCAGTTTTTCTGGCAATATCAACCAGGGCGGACTATTCGGCGGTAGATTAACTGCTGGCGCTCAGTTAAGTTTAGCACCCACCGATAACATCGATATCGGCGTACATTATCTTTATTCCCACTCCCCAGATGGCTTATTAGGAAGTGGTATCGGCGATTCTCAACTGATTTCGCCTTTTGCAGATGCAACAGCTTTTGATACCCAAGCCATTGGCGCTACCGTTGCTTGGCGAATCAACTCTAACTTGCAATTGGGCGGTTGGGGTGGCTTTACTTCTTCCAAACCGTTCAACCTTCCTGGAAGTGTAGAAACTACAAACTGGATGGTGTTCGCGGCCTTTCCCAATTTGCTGCGTCCTGGGAATTTAGGAGGCGTTCTCGTCGGACAACCGCCCAAAATTACTTCGAGTACTTTACCCGATGGCTTCAATTTTCCCAAATTTTCTGATGGGGGAACAGCAGGTGGACGTAGTGACACATCAATTCACGTAGAACTTTTTTACCGCGCCCAGTTGAGCGACAATATCGCCCTGACTCCAGGCTTATTCGTCATTTTCAATCCCGATCACAATGCTGCTAACGATACTTTAGTCGTTGGAGCATTAAGAGCAACTTTCCGGTTTTAACTTTATACCGATGAAAATGTAATAAAAAGCGCTATTTTCATACTGACTAATCCAGTATGAAATGCTTGCATCGCCCAATAGAAGGAACGAAAAGCTGCGCGTATTTTTTTATATGTGATTAAAGGAGCAAATTTTTCATGAAATTAGATTCATTAACTAAATTGGGTTGTGCAGTTGTTAGCAGTAGCAGTTTAGCCGCAGTTATCATCAGTTTAGGTGGAACAAGTGCTTTTGCTCAAATCACCATTCAAAGCACTGGCACATTATCAGGTACTATCCAGCTTCCCAGCATTAATCCTAATTTCAATGGCAGTACGACTCGTGTTGATACAGATGACGCGGGGACTTACTCACGGAATTTAGGTACTAAGAACAATCCTAATTACGTTCCTGTATACAAGTCAGACTATGTGAAGGTACAAACACGCTCTGATGGTAGCCTGCATTACTTTGTTGACTTTAAAGGCATTCCGATTGTCTCCTTTAATGGCGTTCTGAATTCGCCGATTCTCTCTGGCGGTGAGTTAACACCCTATAAATACCAGGGGAGATTAGCAGGAACCACATTTCAAGGAGTAGTTCAGGATGAATTTAATCTCACAAAAGCCTTATACACTGGTACTGTCACCGATCCAAAAACCGGAAATCAATATCAGGGAACCTTTGAAGTAAGTGGATATGGAGTGCGATATAGCGATCGCAATGGTGGTGCAACCCCCACTGTCTTTGATTTCAAGTCCGATATCCCAGGTTCGCCAAAGGTGACTTCTTTGGAAATGACTAACTCCCCCCTGGCGAGGATAACCATCAAAGTACCTGCAAATGCAACTCTTATAACTCCCACATCAGTTGGTGGTGGTAGTACGCCAACTCCTACACCCGTAGTTAGTGGTGATAGTACACCTACTCCCTCGCCAGTAATTAGCGGTGGTAGTACATCTACTCTGCCAACAATAGTTGATGGTGGAAGTGAATTCACTGTTACACCAATAGTTGATGGTGGAAGTGAATTCACTGTTACACCAATAGTTGATGGTGGAAATGAATTCACTGTTACACCAGTAGTTGATAATGGAAGTGCGATCGCTTCCCCTACACCTACAAGGACTAATTCTCCATCCCTTTCTACTACACCGAATATGGAATTCAGTAACGGTAATTCCTTAGAGGGTAATCAAGTAATGGTTAACCCTGCAACCCTTGCTCAAGCTGCTTGTTCACAGGATTCTACCAATAGCTGCACAATACCCGCTTCACCCAAACAAGCGATCGGCCCCCGTAGTCGAGTGCTAGTACGTTAGTAATTTGAGAGCTTCTTTTGCCCCCCTTTTTTAGCTACTGTGTACACACATCTTGTTAATGAAGCACAAATCCCCATTTACCTCCCTTGAAGGGGGGAAATGTCCGGTTTTCCCCCTGTATAAGCTACGGTGTACACACAAATCATCTGATCCCCCTAAATCCCCCTTAAAAAGGGGGATTTGAAGAAATTTCCCCCTTTTTAAGGGGGGTTAGGTGGGATCGAAACACTGTTAGACAACTTTATAAGACTTGTGTGTACACCGTAGCCCTTTATAAGGGGGAGTTAGAGGGGGTCAGAAAGACTTGTGTATACACGTTTTTTTAAGGGGGGGTTGGTAGGGTGGTTTTATATAAGCAGAGAAAATACTGAAACTGGGTTTCAAAGCCTCTCGACCTTTCGGGGAGATGTTTCGAGAGGGGTAAAAGCCGTGCCACAAAATTAAAAATCTAGACTTATGTATTTTTCTTTCTTCGTATAAAACCACCCCTTTTTTTAAGGGAATCAAAAGCCTGTGAAACGACTCTAGAAGACTTGTATGTACAGCATATAGGACTAATATTTGATTTCTGAAAAAGCTCCGTACATTTGAAGGGTGGGGAAATCAAAGGTCGTGTGTCGGATA
>NZ_JAAGOG010000247.1:0-9986 GCF_010747425.1 Nostoc sp. UIC 10630 | reverse complement strand
ATCATCTTTTCGGCTACTAGATTGTTGAATTTGCTAACGGCTCTCTGATGATTGCCTAATGTGTGAACTTTGGTTTGCGCTTGATAACCGACTCTGCCCCACTGCACTGTTAAGTTACCATCTTCGACAATGGCCGCCCAGAATTTATTGCTATTTTGAATTGCGTCAACAAAGACTAAATAGATTTCCATCTTTCTTACCCTGTCAATTTCCTAACTTCAGGGCATTGCCCTATCTGAGATAGATATACTGAACGCGATCGCTACGAACTTAAAAGAGCGATGGCGTACCTGCCCGCCGTAGGCGATCGCCCCCATAGATCAGGAGACAATCGCTTTTTCATCAGTTCATATTCCGAAACTTAGCAGCACGCAAAGATTGAGTTTTCGCTGCAACCACAGGACTGCTAGCCCGTCGTGCAGTGGATGCCCATGCCTGCATCCGCTCGACTGCCGCAGCGTCCTGAATCGCAAGCGGGGTAATGGTTTGACGACAAGCTTCGAGATCAGCAAGTGTTACCTGCTGCGGTCTATCCTCATCGAATGCCAGCAGAGCAGCTTCAGATGCTAGTGTTTCCAATTCAGCACCGGAGAATTTCGCGGTGTTGGCTGCGATCGCTTCGAGGTACTCTGATTCCAGGTGAATGCCAAAACGTTGTAGATGAATCCCTAGAATTTGGACTCGCTCTGGTTCTGTGGGAAGATCAACAAAGAAAGATTCGTCAAATCTTCCCTTCCTCTTGAATTCACTTGGTAGTGCTGATGGGTCATTGCAAGTAGCTACAATAAATACCCCAGCAGTACACTCACTCATGAACGTAAGTAAAGTTCCAAGAATCCTTTGACTAACACCTGAAGTATCACCCTGACCAGAAAGTGCTTTTTCCACCTCATCAATAAACAAGACACAAGGTGCGATCGCGGATGCTGTTTTCAGTGCGCGTTTAACATTACCTTCGGATTCGCCAACTAGTGAACCTAGAAGGGACGCAATATCGAGTTGCAGAAATGGTAGATTAAGTATGCTAGCGATGTTTTTGGCACAGTGAGATTTTCCTGTTCCGGGTGGGCCAGCCAGCAATACACCTTTTGGTTGGGGTAACGAGAGACTTCGCGCCTCTTGCGTGAACAGCCGCCGCCGCCTCATCACCCACTCGCGCAGAAGATCCAAACCGCCGAACGGGATTATTGCAGGTTTCCCTAGTTCGATACCCATTTGAGAGAGTAGCCGAGTTTTGTACTCGACGGCTTTGGGGATAAAGTCAGCGTCAACTACGACACCATCATTAGTTAAGTTTTCTTTGACTGTTAACCGAAGGAAATCACTAATTTCTTCTAAGGTTAAACCCAACGCTGCACGAGAAAGAGTTTCAAATTCAGTATTTTCAAGCGTAACAGTAAAAGTCAATTCCTGCTCCCTAGCAGACTGTTGTAAGTCATGCAAATAAGAAGTGATATGTTCAAGTATTTGCTCAATACTAGGTAAAGGGACTTCACAATAAGGAATCAATCTGACTAGAGATTCGTGTAATTGTATGTTCTGACCCAACAAGACAATGCGTTTATCTGTGGGTTTTAACCTGTGGTAAAGGTTTTTAATCTTGCTTAAAATTTCCCAACTCAATTGGGGTGAATTCTTAGCAATAAAGGGGTGAATATCTCCGAGGATAAATACACCATTCCCACTAAAGTTAGCAATGTAATCAAACACATATAATAATGGGTCAGCGTGTTGTGGTCTTTTATACTCTGCAACTGGTTTAAACACCAACCCCCCATCTGCTGCGATTAAACATTGCTCCAAAGTTGATACTCCCAGATTCCAGAAGAAAACTGGACATGAGAGCTTATTTTTAGCTTCAGCAGTCAGCCACTGAATAATCGTCGCTTCATCAGGAGATAGAACATCAACCGCAGCGATGGGAATTTGTGAATCTAGTGTGGAGAGAAGATTTGAGAGGTTCATTATTTTTCAATTTAATATGGTATGCAGCTAATTCATCGTGAGTATTAACAAGTCTCACGACTACTTCATAAACTTCGGCATCGCCGTCGAAAACCTCTGCTGTACCGTTGTTCTCTTGGTAGGCGATGCCTACGGCGGTAAACTACGCTGTTACTATGGCATTCAACAGCACACACAAACCTTCAGTATTCGGCTTGATGATCACGGAAAAAGCGTGTTTTCTGTTGTCCGTAAATGTGAACAAGTGGGTATTCTTTTGGTGGGTAGATAAAATCTCTTGGGAGAACCACGACAATAAAGCAATTGGCAATAGTCGCAGTTCTCCTTTTCTTATTACTGTCTGAGTCTGGTTTGGTGAGTTGAAGTTGTACGAAGCTGTTGGGTTTGGGCTTCGTCCTTAAACGTGCGATCGCTCTCGCTGACAACTCCAAGTGCTTCTTCAAATGGTTGCGTAGCCGATAAACAACTCACTCCCTCGAACCCCTCCGCCTCCACGCGAACTTCACCTGTAGCGCTGTCAAAATGAATCAATATTGAGCGTTCCATAATTTATCTCCGTGCAAATTGTTTAACTTCCTGATGTCCGGCAAAAGTCAGCCGTAGAGTTTGCACACTCCCGTTAGTTAATTCAGCGATCGCACATTCACCAAATTTTTCTTGTAACTCGGCAGCTTTGACACGAACCAAATGCTTACCATAAGCCAGCATTAGTTTATTGCTGAAAAAGTCTTTGCCTAGCTTCGGAACTGTCTCGTAACTGTCGTGTATCACATCGTACACACCACTTGACTGATTCCACTTGAACCCGATGTCTGCACGGGCTTTTATGGTGCGACCAGATACGATAATTTCAGCGCTTTGTCCAAGATAGCCACCGTAGTATCCTTTTAAGGGCTGCGCTTCTTCATGAACTTGCGGATTCAGCTTCAAATCTTGTAAAGCTTGTATTAGACATTCACGGTTAGCAAGCTTGGTTTTAACTGTTGAGAAATGCGACATTTTTGGCTCCAAGGCTTTCAAATTGGTTTGAGAAATAGTACAGGTGCGCTATCCTTTTTGGGTTATTCTGGAAACTACATACGAATACGTTGGTCGAGTCTTGAGCGAATGCACCTTCGCCCAAGACTGTTTTTTACCTAAACTTGAAAGACATGACCGTAGCTTTCGATAAGCCCACGTCGTCAGCTGCAAGTGATTGTAGATTGCGTTGTTCATCTAACAACTTGGTGCGAATCTCTTGCATCTTTTGCTGCAATTGACTGCGCGTATCAGAACCAAGATTTTTGGACTCAATCGCTGGCTCGTTAACGATAGAATCTAAGTGCGTCATCATTGCCTCCAAGCTACTGCCTGCCTCCGGGTCAGCATTCGCTAGTAGTACCTGAACCTTCATCAGATGGCGTTGCATCTTCTTTTTAAACTGTACGGGCTTGCGTCCTGGCTCCCAATCAGCCAACTCTTCGAGCAACTGTGCGGCTAGTTGTTCACCGCCAGCGATCGCTGATTCCCGTAGCCTTTGCTCTAGATTTTGGTCATACTGTTGGATGAACTTGGTAATCTGGTCTAGGCATTCGGCTTGCTGCTGGTTCAGTTGTTCGGACAATGCCGGGATAATCACCGGACGACCAATAACGACCTGCAAATAGTCTTCGAGATCGGTCAGAGTTGGGAATGCTCTTAACAAGTTGGCTTTAACTGACTCTTGCTTATCCTGTGCTAATTCCCAGGTGTTAAGCGAGAGGAACTGATCAATCCGCTCTTGATAATCAAGCAACCCTGTTTCGTAATCAACTTTAAGCTGATTCCTTAAACTGGGAGCTACATTATCCCTAATATTGATTAACTGATTCCACACGAGTGGAGCTAAATCAATCGGACAAACCCAATCACCAGTATCAGCAGACATCCACTCTTGAACTGAAGCAATCTCTTGACGCAATTGGGCAGCAGCTTCATCAAGCTTTTTAAATACCTTTATACCTCGCAAACCGACTTCAGAATTTGTAACTTTCACGAGGTCTGATTCAATTTCAGAGACTTCAGCTTTTAGCACATCCGCCCATTTAGGAGCGGCAGACTTTGTACTTTTCTTTAGCTGAATGCGAAATCTAATGCGAGTTTTATTTAACTGTGAGAAATTGTGGCGCTCGACTACTGCATCAGTTAGGAAATTTGCAGCAACAGGGTTGTCAATTACTTGTACCATGATTATTGACCTCAATCATTATTTTTCACTTTCAATTAAGCGAAGCTTTCTTTGTGGCTAGTTTTCAATTTGTGGATGCCTGCAATAGCTCTATGAATTGTTTTTGTAGAGCTATTTTGTAATCGGACAGGTCTTTTGATAACTGGTGGCTTATGTATCGACATAACTCAAAATAGCTGAAGTTGCTGTGAATTATCCTGTACCACAGGCTTGTTATAAGTCATACCTTCGACTTCATAACAACGTGTCATAAGTTTGTTTCGATTTAGTCGAAAGCTGGCTTTTTTTCTTTGATTTGGCAGAGGTACAAATAGATACTGTAGATGTTGGATAGTACCTGCATCGCCTAAGTATCGACAATGTGTACCGTTGATTTGGTAAACTTTTGATGAGCTTAACAGTGTCGCGTCATACACTTTAATCAAATTTAATTCCATCTCATTAGCAGTGAAGTGTGCCATAATTTGTCGTGGAATCGATTTTTCTCTACAGTCAGATTTAATCAGCCTGACTGTAGAGTTTTTCACGCATAATCTGATTCAATTTCTCCTTTGATTCATCTGACAGAGCATTAAAATCAAACTCTTCAGAGTTCAAAACTTCATCAAGACTTGTTGACTCATCGATAATGTTTGCAATCAAACAAGATTCATCGCTGTAGTTCCAGCCATTTGCTAAAAGCCACGGCAGAATTCCCTCAGATTGCAATATTTTCTCAATGTCGAATGAGTCAGAAAACTGCTGTAAGTTTTCGATATTGGGGTGAACGATTGTAATAGTCATCGCTAATTATTTGTGATTGATTAAACAGCACTGTTAGCTGTAGACAAAGCTTGAGTAACTTATAACTACAGTCTCTCAAGCCCTGTTTACAACTTTTGCAGTCACAGTTTCGACATAAGTCAGTAATGTCTTTGTCAATCAGATGTGCAATGTTAGATTCATGAATGAAGCTGATTTTAGTGACACACAAGGCAGGATTTACCTGCCTTACTTCATCTTTAGGACTAAAACGCAATCTCATTCGCCGCTTTTATCACAGCTAAAGCTTGTTTACTGATCTCTCGCCACTCTGTTTGCTCGTTGTAAGATGCCATGACTAATTCCGACCCAAACCACACCCGACAGAACAACACGTTTTCATCTGTCGTCCCCGGAGTAGGCTGTAGTGTGATAGGAGAATACAATTGTTCTGGGGTCAAAGTTGCGATCGCCGCAAGTATGCACTTTGAGAAATGCGTATCGTAACCTGATTCTAAAATATACGTCCGGTCTGCTTGAATAGTTATCAGTAACTTGCAGGTTTCTTTTTTGCGGCGTTCTGTATTCTCAAACCGTAGTTCTTTAAGATATCCAGTTAAGGCAGTTTGAGGGACATCACTCGGTTCACCATTGAGTGTGTACCACAATCCTCCGTGCTGACGATTGCAGTAGATTTTACAATTGCCAGCTTCAGAGTGCAATCCCAGTTTTGGCTTATTGATTGCTGCAACTAACTGCTTAAGTAATTCTTCCTGGCGCATTAAGGCAGCAAGTAATTCGGAATTTTCTTGAGGGTTCATTGTTCAGTACCAATACATTTCACTTTCGCATTGGCGAAGCCGTTTAATTGTGATATATGAAGCGTAGAGCCAATAAAATAGCGCTCTTGAATCAACAAAAGCGCTTTTTGTTACTAATTATTTGCCCTGTACAGATTATTGATGTGAATTAAATCTTGCGAGTAAATCTTCACGAGATAGTTCAAGACACAGGGGAGTAAATTCTTCTGGTGTTAGCTGCAACAAATTATCGACCACTCTTGAGAGTTCTTCATCCACAGAACCAAACCGGAATCTCAACAAATTTTCTACAACCTGACGGCGTTCAAGTTGTACTCCTTGCTCTACTCCCTCCTGTACCGCTTGCGCTCTTGCTTCTTGGTAAGCTTCTGTTAAATTCATAATTAATTCCTGGTCATCTTCAGTTAAATCTGTTTGTGTCATTACACTGATACGCCACCTGTAAACCATTTCTAGAACATTACGGCGGATAATATTCTCTGGTGGAAGGGCAACCAGTTCACTTACTGCTTGAATTTGTACCTTTCCCCGACCCAACAGCCTAAACCACAGCGTGTCTGGAGTTCGCGGTAGCTTGTTAATCGCTACTATTTCTGCTCTTACTCCTTCAGGCAGAAAGTACACCCCGCTCATCCAATTATCTAAATCTAGTTTAGCTTCAAAAGCCTTGAGCAGAGCTTTAGAAGCACTGGGAGAAATAATCCACAGTTGTGCTAGCTCGTTCTCCGCTATTGTTGTGTCTTCCCTGTTAGCTTTACGCTGTGCGTCTGCAATCACAGTGAACAATTTCTGTAGACAACTACGTACTTCTGTTCTATTCGGTTGATTGCGAAACGGTTCTAGCAAAGTAGTATTTAATACCGCTATTCTACCCAATAATCCTAAAGTTTCTACATCAACCGCAGATGTCGGTGTTGGCGAAAATAACACATCAACAAATCTTGTTTCATCTGTGACTTCCCTGTTAGTTTTTACTTCCCCAAAGGGAGAAAGTAACTCTTCTAAAAACTGTTTGGCAAATTTATCGTGAGGTTGTTGGGTCATTTTGTAAGGGCGAACTGTGTTTTATTTTACAAAGATTGGTTATGGTTGCATGGTGGGTATGAAAACCCACCTTTTACTTACGCCGCTACTAACTCCCGACGAACTTGCGGCAGTTCAATCGGAGCAGTTGCTCTGGATAGAACCTCTACAGCTTCTTTCACACTCCAATACTTCATGCCATCGCCACAGCGCCAGTAGTATGTCTTGGGGTCGTTTTCCCAGACTTCCTCAGCGTTTCTGACCTTGAAGAGTATGCCCAAGAACTCACCATCTAGATATACATTGTGAGCCGTCTGAAGGCTAGTGCGTCCTACATAAGTCAGTCGATAGCCGTCTACTGGTTCGCACAAGTCTTCTGCACGAGTCCCGCGATACGAACAATTACCGCACCCATGACCTTCGCAGTCTGGACAGATGGCAGCAGGCATATTCCACTTCGGCAAGGTGAAGTCCCATTCAGATGGTGGGGTTAATATTCGAGCCTTGTGAGAGATATAACAACCAGCGTGACCGATTATCTTATCAGAATGGTATTGGACACTCAACGATAGCCAATCACAATCACCTAACAAGCCAATTTTCTCAGAAGCTTGTTTCAATTCCTCATCTTCCTTATGATTGCGCTCTACTGGAGCAGAAAGACTCGCTTTAACCTCTGCAACAGCGCGTTTGAAAGATTGTTTGTGGTAACGAGCATAGCCGTGGATCATTTTTACCCACACGATATCATCCGAGTTTATCCAGATAGTTACTACATCTTCGGGCTTGCACTCTTTTGAATAGTCCGACTGATTGACGATGGTTGCGATGATTTGGCGATCGCCTGTGGTTAGCGGATCTTTTGTTGGCGTAGGGGCTGAAACTTGTGTAATCATTAGAAATACCTCTTAAATGGGTAAAAAGGCGATCGCAAGTTTTCCAGACGCAGCGATCGTCCTATTTTTATTGAGAGTGTTGTGCAAGCACAACACTCTCAATCTAGAATTGGCGAAGCCTTATAAAAGTGTTCAAGGGTAAAGCGTATTAACTGATGTCAAAACACCAGACAGCACAAAGCTGTAGAGAAGATATTGGGATGTAACCGTGTCCTCTGTACAGCCGCGTGATAACAATTGAGAAGGCGATTGAGGAGTTCACAATCGCCTTTGTTCTGCAAAGATTGAAGTTTTTTACAACCAGTTTTTAGACTTGGTGGGTCATCGGAATCATCTCGCGGTGGCTTGGCCATTACAAGTTTTAGGCTGCGGCTGCTTATCCCGCCGGCTATTGGTTTCTAATAGTTTTGTTGCTAATTCAATTGATTGGTTTGAGTTTTGAGCGCTTCTTCCTTTCTCTGAGAGGCATCGCGCTCAATTCCTCTGTTGTATATATAATTTACAACATGGTGTTGTATTATGTCAATAGAGTTTTGCATATTTCTTGTAAACTTTCAGGATTGATTACTAACGCTGGAAATAACTTCCAAATAGGTACATCAAGCGCATTACAAATAGCAAACGCATCTTCTTTGGAAATTGATTCTGGTCTATTTCCAGGGTTTGCCCATTCAAGGTTTTGGATAAAAGTATTGCTGCGACCAGCTTGAATCGCTAATTTATCTCGGCTAGTTTTACCCCGTAGTTTTCTCAATCGCTGTGCTGTTTCTTCATCCCAAGTAAAACGAGATACATAGGGCAGTTTCACAAAACAGACCTCCTCTGTCATTTAGCTCTCCTCTAATTTACAACACCAACTTGTGTTTTGAGAGTTTTTTGATTACACTGAGGTAGTGATAACGCAAAAGCGATCGCCAGCCCGGAAGCAACGCGATCGCTTTGCAAAACTCATTTACAAAAAGTAAGCCAATTATAATGCTGACACACTTTTGGCGTGATTCAGAAATTAACCAAATGCCCCAGTCTGGGCAGATAGCCAAATACACAATACCAAAAGGGTATGTTAATGCTACCCAAATGGCTAGAGCTAACCGTAAACTTTTGTCTGACTACATAAGGCTAAAGTCTACAAAAGACTATTTACAAGCACTTGGGAACGATATGGGAATTCCCATATCGTCTCTAATAATTGAAATTGAAGGGTATGGCAAAGAACAAGGTACTTGGGTTCATCCAGAAATCACCATTGATTTAGCCCGATGGGTATCTGTTTCATTTCGCATTTGGGCAAACATGGTAAGTGTCCCCAGTGCGGTGCATCCTTTGACCGAGACTACACCTCAAGAGTGCATTGGGATTGTGAATGCGGTTGGATGGATGATTCAATTTAAGATGTTCGTACTTTCTTACTTCCTCGCGCTTAATGCCTGCTGACTTAATTGCATCACAATATTTTGGGGCAATGGATCTATGACACCATCATTAGGCAGTGATTGGATAAAAGCTGTTACCTCTTCCCCAGTTTTATATTTCCCTTCACTCCAAGCATCAGCAATCTGTTTCGCCACTCTATTAGCATCGTCTCGCTGATTATGGGCAGTGACACACCCAATATCATTACCTGTAAATGATATCCATGTCTGCCAAAGTCCCGTAACTGGATGCTGAACAATCCCTGTGGTCAGTTCATTGTCCTCAAGTACTGATTTTTTCTTTGGCCCACCGAATCCTTTAAACATGATTTTCTTCAGTAAACGCTATCTTTTCAGAATGCCCAAAATAAATGCAGCGATCCCGCTTGTGTAACATCTGCAATTCAACACTCACGTTACCTCTAACGTTGCCCCACCTGCCTTGACAACAGCGAACGGTACAGCTAGCTTTGCACTAATTGGATTGCTAGTGGCAAAGCAATTCATCTATGGTGCTACTTTTTCTTTAAACTGTTTCCCAGCAGAAAACGCAGGTACTTTGGTCGCTGGAATTGTCATTGGCTCATTCGTTTTGGGATTACGCCCTTCACGCTCTGAGCGATCACGCCGCTCAAATGAACCAAACCCTACCAGCGTTATCTTCTCTCCATTCGCTACAGCTTCGATAACTACTGACAAAAAAGCACTAATGACTTCATCGGCTTGCTTTTTTGTGATGTTGGTCTTTGCTGCTACAGCATCCACTAGTTCACCTTTGTTCATAAATTACCCTGAAGTATTGCAAATAAACGAAATCTAGCATTACTAGCTATTATTAGCAAATAGGGGGCTGTTTTAAGAAATACAGGGCTACTAACAGCAATTCGTCATAAACGGGGGGCGTAGCGAATATAGCATTGCC
>NZ_JAAGOG010000411.1:0-1925 GCF_010747425.1 Nostoc sp. UIC 10630 | reverse complement strand
CATTTTATTTGTTTTTTGGGGTGGCGACGTTTTGCCCACCTGAAAAGCTTTAGAAACACTAAATGATCTAATTTTGAGAAAACTTCTTTGCTTACAACCGTTGAGTAATAATTCGTCCATCCCCTGATTATAGGGTTTAGGTGCTTTATTAGTGCCTCTTGAGTGGCTGATTTGTATGCATCAATAATCTCACAAATTCGACCGTAGTGTCTGGTTATTGCTTCCTTATTGGGTTTGATGAGTGTTTTAAAACCTAGTACTTTGGAATGAGCATTTTTCCCTGAACGGGTTTTTCCTACTTTGTACTGTCTAACATTAAATCCGAGAAAATCGAATCCTACTATGACAGTATCATCCGAATTGTTCGGTCTTTGTAAGGTGTGACCAATTCTGGTTTTACTAGGTTTAAACTCTAAGCCCACTTTTTCTAACCATGTTTGGATTCGGTCTTTACATTGGTTAATTACATCATTTGAGGGGTGTAAGATTAAGAAATCATCTGCATACCTGACAAAGGTTAATGCCCTTTGATTCTTACTCTTATTCCCTTTCATGGATAAGGCAATTTTATTCATTTCCTCTTCCATTCCATGTAATGCAATGTTCGCAAGTAAGGGTGAAATTACCCCGCCTTGTGGTACTCCTTCATCCGTTGGTGAGTATTGGTAATTATCCATTACTCCTGACTCTAACCATCTTTTAATTAGACGTTTAAGAGTTGGAAATGTATTAATTTTTTCCAATAACACCTTATGGTTAATTTTATCGAAACATTTTGAAATATCGGCATCTAAGACCCATTTAGGTTTTTGATTGATGCTTATATATATGGCTTCGATAGCATCGTGGACAGAGCGTCCTGGTCTAAATCCATAGTTGTTAACTTCAAAAACAGCTTCCCATTCTGGTTCTAGTGCCAGTTTGGCAAGTGCTTGAGTTGCCCTATCGACCATTGTAGGTATCGAAATCGGTCTTTTTTCATCCCTTCCAGGTTTGGGAATCCATACACGTCTGGTTGGTTTGACCCGGTTTGTTAGCTTTAAGTTTACACTTAAGGCTAGTCTCTTTTTCGGTATGAGCGATTTGATACCATCAACACCTGCGGTGTTTCTACCTTGGTTGTCTTGGGTAACTTTACGTACAGCTAGGGCTTTTGCAGACCATGACCTCATCAGAGTTTTTTGGAGTGAGCGAACTGCTTTAGTATCACCACGACTTGAGGCTTGGAAAATTCTTTTCTGGAGCTTGTAAACGCGACGTTCTAGCTGGTGCCAGGGTATCGCATTCCATTCCACCATCTGATTACTCAGTGTTTTAGACATATTTACTACCCGATTGGGACTTTTCCTTTCAATCCGTCGTAGGTACGTCGGCATATCTTGACTATTACTGCCAAGCATTCGCTTTTTACCTAATCTTTTCCCATATCACATCTGGTTAGCACCTACTTTGAAATCGACCGTTCAAAGAGTAAATATGGAGTTACTTCGTTCCGAAAAACAATTCTGTGTGTCTTTAGAGTGATGCTATTCACCGGGTTTGTTGAGAGTGCGTACTGGTCGTCCGATGCAACGCCAGCCTCTTATCCTTCACCTTTTGGTTGTGGCTTATCAGCCTTATTTAGCCACTGGATGATAACGATGATTCAACACATCTTTAAGCTTGCGCTTTACTCGTGGACACTTTGCTTGGTGGACACCAGTTTAGGCTACCAGTGGAGCCATCTTTCTTCCCCGCTTCAGGCGTTGATGGCTAGTCGCAAACCTGGGGGAAGTGCTGTCACCCCTGCACCTGGGGGGTAGGTTTTTCACCTACATTGTTTTTCAGTTGTCAAGGTTCAGAAAACCAAGCGGCTAATCCCTCTAAGCCTTGTTGGGCTTGATTTATAGCCAACGAATCGCACCATCGGGATCTCCTCGATGGCT
>NZ_JAAGOG010000246.1:0-9996 GCF_010747425.1 Nostoc sp. UIC 10630 | reverse complement strand
TATTAAAACATCTGCACCATTATAGTTAACTAAGATAATTGATACTGATTTAATTAATTGTGTGTTCATTCTTACAGTGTGTGAGATAAAAATCTCAACTACCAAGTTTTACTAATATTTCCAATCAAGCCCCGATAAGTCCCTAATAAACAAGCCCATATTTTTAATTGTTTATCTTCTAAATCATATAGCATAATAAAAACAATTTGAAGCAGCATATATTTTATTCGTCGAATTAAGCTAGTGAAATGATAGTAACCTTGAGAAAAGCGAGTTTCCAAATAACTATGATTACGACAGATATAGTAATAACGTAAAGCTGAATATTGTTGTATGTAGCGATATTTATTCATAAATTTTACTTGAATAGGACTACCAAAATTGTGGTGCATACTAGCTTTAGTAGCAATCAGGTTATGAAAGCCTTTTTGTCTTAGTCGCAATCCATAATCAAGGTCAATACCATCAATAAATAGGTCAGCACAAGGAGGAGAAATGGTTTTAGCGGCAGCTAATGAAATTAGAGATCCTGATGTAATCGGTGAATCACATTCATAAAAATCAACACTACTATTATGTTTAAGTGCTAGAAAATGATCGTTAAAAAAAACTGCACCTTCTATAACTTTACTCGTTCTAGGATCAGAAGGAGTAGGAGCAATAATGCCAATTTTATAATTATCTTGTTGAGACAATTGATAATAAGTGGTTAGCAAAATTTCTAAACAGTTTGCAGTCGGAACACTATCTTGATCAAAAGACCATAAAAAGTCATATTTTTGTTCGATAGCCCATTTGATTGCCCAAGTTAGTCCTGCCGCAATTCCTATATTTTCTGGATGAAACTTGATTAAAATATTTTCTTTATTCGTGAGATGCAATAAAGGCTTTTTTGTGGAGTTATCTAATATCAGCAACTTGTCAACCGTAAAGGAGGATTGGCAAGCAATAGCATTAAGACAATCCATAACTGCTTTTGGATCTTCATAAGCAGTTATATAAGCCGCTATCTTATACTGAGACTTCATTTGCGTAATACTTATATAGTAAACCGATGCATAGGAAAGGCGATTGTGACATATTTAATGAATTGATAATGTAACAAACTAATTTCATTACAAATTGATATTTCTCTGATTATATCTGAATTTATTCAGAAGATTTGAAAGCGATAAGGAATTCATTATAAGCACCATCATTGTATTGTTTATCAACAATTCCCAAGCCTTCAATAATATCCCCATCGATCAAGTATTTCATTTGAGTGAAAAACTCTTCATCTGTCCAAACGTGGCAATGAGGATCTGCAAGTCCAGATTCAAAATTTTCGCATCCCCATTTATAAAACTCTTTAGGTGATTCTATGCTTTTCTGCTTTAAATCTTCAGATATAACTTTGGCAAATTCCAAGATATGTTCTAATGATGGATAATTACAGTTATTGTAATAATCGTCGAGTAAATGTTCTATTGTTGTCGAGGGTCTTGAAGCATCAAAAGTTATTCTCTTATCTGGACAGGCAATAACTAGAAATCCTCCTGGTTTAAGCAAATTATGTAAATCTTTAATATAACTAATGACATTAGGAATATGCTCAATTACATGACAGAGAATTACAAAATCAAACTTTTTGTGAATTTGAAGGTGAACCTTAATATCTCTTTGGAGAATATATTTGATCGGCATTACTGTTTCAGCAGGAAGGTTCCAAAGAGCAATCATTTCTTCCGATGAACGAAAATCGGCAAACTCACATTTGCCAACCTCTTTGGTAACAGTTGGTAGATCGCAAGCTCCTATTTCTAAACCTTCTGCATTTTCTAAATTCACTAATTTATTTAAAAATTGCAAGCGATTTAACTGATAATCTACTCTAGTAATCATGTTTTCTACTGACTCCTATTTTTCAATCTAAAATCAATAGCTTCCTTATTTATACTTAATTCAACTTTTAATTCTAAAGCTATATTCCATAAGAATTTTCTCAAATTTCATACACATATTTTGTAACGTTAGATCCTTCACTGATTCATAGCCAGACGTTGCAATATTTTGCCTCATTCCAGCATTATTTATTAGATCCATTAATGCATTAAAAACAGCTTGTGAATTAGGTTCACATAATAGACAAGTTCCTTCCTTAATCATTGCTCGTACTGGAGGTACATCCACTTCGACTGTGGCACAGCCACAAGCCATTGCTTCAAAAACAACTGTGCTTATATTTGTCATAGAAAAAGATAGATGTATGTCAGATGAGCGCATTGCTTCTGCTGTTTCAGCTTGAGTTAAAACTCCCAAATTTTCGTAAGGAAATGGAAGTTCTAAAGCTTCTTCCAGTCCATACAATTTGATTTGCACATCAGAATTATGCTGATGCAATTTATTTAATGATTCTACTCCCAAAGCAAAATTACGCCTGGGGATATGAGGACGAGCAAAAAATAGTATTGAACAGGGTTTTGTTGTACTTAAATGACGATGCAAAATAGGATTTTCAGCTAAAAATACTTCACCTAAAGGAAAATCTACATACGGATAGTCAATTTTATTTCTTTGGCTCAAGATCTCTGCCAAATACTTGCCTAAAGTAATTATATTTAAAGGTAAATTATAAGTGGCTTCTGCTTGAGTAAAGTTAGCCTCTCCAGGTTTATAAAAGTAAGGTTCATAATCTTGAACATAGTATGCTTTGAATCGGGTATTAACTAGTTGCTCAACAACATAAGCTGTAGGCCAATTTGTAGCGATCGCTATATCTGATTCTACAATTCCAGCATGACCACAATGAATGATAGCCTTACTCTTCCCAAAATTCTCCTCGCAAAAATCTCTTACTTGTTCAGTAGTAAAATTGGTTAGATGAGCAATTGGTTCAATATAGATATTGACGGTGTGTTCTTTAGCTGCCAGATAATAAGCTAAATTAAAAATATGTTTATAGCCTCCACCCGTTTGAGCAATTGGCGCTCGCAGAATAAAAGCAATGGAAAGAGGTTTATTGGGTGATAAACTTCCCCCCAATAAATATTTCCACTTCTCCATACTTTCTGTAGCTGCAACCCGCGTCAAATAGCGAGAATTTACATCTTCAAAAGCTTTATGCCCCATTTCCTGTCTCAACTTCTGGTTAGTTACCAATTGATACAGAGCATCTTTCCATTCATCCAAATTATTACACAGTAGTCCATTAACTCCATCTTGAATAGCGACACGAAAAGCACTTGTATCCGAAGCAATTGTTGGGACAGATAAAAGCGCTGCTTCAAAATATTTGAGTTCACTTTTTGATTCGGTAAAGTCATTATTTTTTTCCAAGGGTGCAAGATTAATATCAACTTTCCGGTACAGTTCTGGTAAATCCCTCCAAGGCATATATGGAACACACTCTATTTGTGAGGCAACTTCCTGTAATGCTTCTGGGATATCGAGATGTCCAACTACCATGAGGCGGACATAAGGAAATTCTGTGAGAATGCTTTTTAAGGCTAAAACACATTCTGCAAAATCTTTAACATGGGTTTTAGTACCACTAAAATAGGCAATCCGAAGCATCCCATCATTAGGAACATAACTCTTACGAGCTTCGATCGCTCCTTGTTCCATCTCATCACTTATACGATTACGTAAAATTACTGAAACTGCATCAGGAAAAGTTTGTTGTATTTCTTGCTGGAGTTTGTTTGTACTTACTGTTATGTAGTCACATAAAGACATGGATTTACGATATCGCTTTACTCCATTTTCGTATAAAGTCTTCTCTTGTTGATCCATTAGCGTACAAGCATGAATTTGAGAAATACGGGATGGATCAAACACTAAGTCGTCAGTATCAAAAATAACTTTTATGTCTAGTTTTTTTGCATTGAAAACAAACTGTTCAAATTCGTTAGTATGGGGAACTCGATGAGCAATAATTATTTTATATTTAGTGATAAGTTCATTGTATAAAAATACCATTGGTTCATATACATCAACTGTATAGCCAAGGTACTTTAGGATTTCCGCTTGATGATGACATCGATAACGATAAGAATCTCCCGGGCACCCACTAATAAAAGCAAACATTTTTAACCTGTTATCAGTGAATAAATCTTCTTGAAGAGAGTTAGAAGTTTTCAGGATGTCTTCTGTTTTATTAACTATGTTTAACTCCTTATTATGTGTAAATATTTCTGAGGCGGGAACCAAATTTAGGAAACCCTTAACTCTGAACCAAGTTTTCCTTAACTTCCAGAACTTACTGCTTTGCATTGCAGTAATAGAAGTTTGAGCATATATTAATTCAGACTGTGATTTCTCTAATTTCGCCTGAGTTTGTCGGAGTTGAGATTGCGATCGCTCCAATTCTGTCTGGGTTTGCTGTAGATTAGACTGCGATCGCTCCAATTCTGTCTGGGTTTGCTGTAGATTAGACTGCGATCGCTCCAATTCTGTCTGCGTTTGTTGTAGATTAGACTGCGATCGCTCCAATTCTGTCTGCGTTTGTTGTAGATTAGACTGCGATCGTTCCAGCTGAAGCTGATTACCCTGTACTTGAGCTTGGGCTTGATCCAGTTCTGCTTGCGTTGAATGTAGTTGAGATTTCAATTGCTCCGATTCTTCCAACAGCTTAGAGAAGCGTTCGCTTATTGCAGCATATTCTCCTTCTATAGTCCAAGGATCTGCCCGAATAATAAACTGTAAAGTGTCAGCATCTTTATCTTCTTCAATTTGTTTAATAGTATTACTGTCGAATTGTTCTCTCTTATTTTGAGGTATCAAAGAACTCTCTGAAAAAACTTCTAGTTTTGTCCGATCGGCAATATTTACGAAATATCCTGGTATTTTAAATAACTCCTCAACCGTTTCTCTGGTAAAAAACCTCAGATGAGTATTATCTAAAATCCCTAATTCTGTATATTCAAATTTACCTTGTAGTAAAGATAAGCGAATTGCACCGTGAGCAATATTTGGAATAGAAGCAATTACATATCCATCTTTTTTTAATATTTGCTTGGTTTCTTCCAAAACTTTCCAAGGGTTTCGCAGATGTTCTAAAACATCTCCAAACACTGCAACATCGAATTCCTGGCTAGGCAATATTTCTGTAACAGAAACAAAATCTAAGTCGGCAACTATTACTTCTTTACAGTACTGTTCGGCAACTTTAGCAGCATCTAGATTTATCTCTACACCTGTGACAATACAGCCTTTTCTACTAAGTAACTGAGCAAAGTAACCAGTCGCACACCCAAAGTCTACTACTCGCTGATTGTCTCCAATGAGGTTTAACATTTTCCTTAAAACGTGGTTTTCCCCCAAACCTTCTTCTGTAAGATTTTCAGCCGATGGATAATCTTTTGACCAATCTTTATTCATAATAATCTAACTTTAATATCTGTATTAATTAAGCTGGTGTCACAACTGTTGGTAAAACTTTTTTGTTTACTTTAACCACCATCGGTTGATGGACTAAAGCATGAATGAGCTTTCCAGTGTCTGGGGGTAAAATTTGAAAAACCATTATATTATCAATCCAGTCAAAGCTAAGAGATTCATAGCTTTCAGCTCCAGCAACTGTTAAGCTATAAGAACTAGGTCGAAGAGGTAAATTAAATTTGAACTTAATTTCTATTTCTTCTCCTGGTTCTAGTTTATCTATTTTGATATTTTCTTCTAAAGTATTGCTACCAATTACTTCATTGCCATTTTTATCACACAGATGAAAGCCAACAATACAACTTTTTATAACAGAATAAACTTTTAAATTCACAATTAATGTTACTTCTTCATTAAATGCAAAGATTGGACTTTCGCCAGCATAATGACCTAATTGATTCAGGATTTTTACGCTTTCGATTCTGGCTTTTCCACTTCCTCTGCGTGTTGCTTTGCTGAAATTGGAACTCGGAGATTCAATTTCAAAATTTGGAGAATCTGAAGCTTGTATTGAGTTATCTACAACAGTATTTCCTTGCTGTTGGGAGTTAACTGTAATATCTTGTGCTAAACCTAATTCAAGTTCTGTAACTAATTTTAAATATTCAATTATAACGGTATTAGGCAATCCTGTCGTATGTATTTTTCCGTCATGAATCATCACGGCTGAATTACACAATGTTTTGATGGCACCTGCATCGTGGGAAACAAATAATGTTGTAACTCCAGAATCCATCATTGCACGCATTCGCCGCATACAACGATGTTGAAATACAACATCTCCAACAGCAAGTGCTTCGTCAACAATTAAAATCTCTGGCTCGACATTGACTGCAACAGAAAATGCCAAGCGGACATACATCCCGCTAGAATAAGTTTTAACAGGTTGCTCGATGAAATCGCCGATATCGGCAAAAGCGGCAATATCATCAAATCTGTCTTCGATTTGTTTTTGACTTAATCCTAGCAATTGTCCGTTAAAAAAGACATTTTGCCTGCCAGTAAACTCTGGGTTAAAACCACTTCCTAATTCTAATAAAGCAGAAACTCGACCTAAGACTCGCACATCACCACTGGATGGTGTCAGGGTTCCCACTATAATTTGTAGCAATGTACTTTTTCCAGAACCATTGCGTCCAACGATTCCAACTGTCTGTCCTTTGGGGATCTCAATGTTGATATCCCGAAGTGCCCAAAATTCATCTGTTGTACTCTTACCAGGTAGCAAAACTTCTTTTAGCCTATCTACAGGTCGGCTATACCGTTTGAAACGCTTCGAGACATTCTTAAGGGAAATAGCAATTTCTTCACCCATACTTTTGCTGTCAATCCTAAAAACTCACACACTAAAGCTAAAATGCGATGTCTACGACGGGGTACGCCTATGCACTCATCTTATTTTGCCAGATGTCACTACATAGTTAATGCTGGCATCTCTAGCTAAATGACTCCATGCTATCAAACTGTTAGTTCACAATACATCGGCGAATGCTGGACGTAGGCGGCGATAACACCACAACCCCCCAAAAAAGATTACAACTGCAATTAGTGAAGAAACTCCCCACTCGCCCCAGTGTTTGACTTCTCCAACTAAAACTATGTCACGATAAACTTCAGCGATCGCTGCTATTGGATTTAACCAGAATACCAAAGTCCGCCATTGCTCAGGAATTGCTGATGCTGGATAGACAAGCGGTGTCGCATAAAACCAAATATTTAAAATCACCCCTAAAGTCTGCGGGATATCTCGCAAAAACACTGTTAGTCCTGCCACTAAATAGCCCAATCCTGCCGTTAGCAATAACTGTGTTAGCCATACAAAGGGTAATAGCGCCAAGGTAGCATGTAAAGTATGAGAAGTTACCGCCACAAAAAAAATCAACGCCATTAAACCCAAGGAACTCTCAATGAACGTTGATAAAATTGGCACGAGCGGTAACAAAGTTAGGGGAAATACAACTTTCTTGACTAAATTCGGCTGTCCTACGACTGAACTAGCAGACTGCATCAAACCCCCCATAAAAGCAATCCAGGGAAGCAAACCCGCAAATAGCCACAAACCAAAGGTGAAGTTATTTTCTGGTAAAGTTTTCAGACTTAACTTCACCTTCAACACAACCGAAAACACATAGGTGTAAATCAGTAATTGTGATAGCTGATTTAGCAAAGGCCACAAATTGCCTAAAACAGAACCCTTATACCTCGCTTCTAAATCACGACGCACCAAAGTTCTCAGCAAGTCAAACTTTGCCCACAACCGTTCATTTATCGGTAGTATACGCCTCAGCCTCCCTGCCTTATGTACAAATCCTCGTATTGCTCGCAACAATTCCTGCTTCCTCGTTCACTACCGACACACCCAATTTGTCTCCATAAAGCTTAATAGCTATGAAAGTATCCTTGTGTTACTTGGGGAATACATTATTACTAGAAAATCTTACACAAATTGTCTTGGTGATTATACAATGAATCGGCTATTGCTAAGTATATTTTTCTTAGCAATATAAATTCTGTTGGCAACACTGCTTGTCTTGTGTAAGGACGCAAGTTTTTGCTTAACTCAAGCTATCTGGATCAATTCCTTGCGATCGCAGACACTCTGCTAATCGCTCTGCCGTTGGCTGTCTTGCTCTGCTTTTTCTCCTAGCTTTGCCACCCAACCCCCTGAAGTATACCAACGCAACCACAAACCCTTTATATTACAAAGGATGGCCGGCATGGTAGTAAAGGTTTAAGTTGCTAGCAAACAAAACTTCTTCAGATGGATAAGATTTAGAGGTTGACAAGTCTCACTCAGAAAATCCGCCTGAATGCAGTGAAATTTATCCGTAAAACCTGATTTTCATATTAATTCACTGGGTAAATCATCCATCCTAAGCATGGTTTCTTGTGGTGGACGGAGGATAGTTTGATACATAACTATTACTTTGGTTGCTTAACTCAAGCTATCTAGATGAACCTCTAACGATCGCAAATGTTCCACCAATACGACTAATCCTTGCGATCGCATCTGTGGTTAATTTTAAGTTCTGAGGTTAGAAGTTTAGAATTTTCTCCCTCATCTCCCCTGAATTTGTGAAAGCTGAGTCACGGATTCCGCTACACTGAGACTGGTTTGTTGCATTGTAATCAGGCATGGAAATCGGACAAAAGGTTAAAGTGTTTCGTTTGCGCGATCGCGTTTCTCCCCCAATTGTAAAAAAACTAGGACAAGTGGGTATCATTCAAGGCTACAAAGTCATTGATAGTGGGATCGGTGTAGTAGTGCTGTTTGAGGACAATACTTCCACTTGGTTTTTTGAAGATGAAATTAAACCTGTGTAGTAATAAAGAACTCAGATCGGAGTTTTTCTCAGTATCTGAAATTTCCAGCACAGGTTGAGAATCTTTATTGAGTGCTAAGTTGGAATTGAAAAGATCGGCGGTGAAAACAGGAATCAAGTAATGGCTCTAATATTGACATTTTTGGGCAAAGGCGGCACCGCTCGTACCAAAATTGCGATCGCCGCAGCCAAATTATTGGCAAGTCAAGGCAAGCGCGTACTCCTAGCAGGACAAGCAGAACCAACATTGTCAATCCTGTTGGGTACTACCATTGCTGCCGATCCTCAAGAAATCGCTCCCAAGTTACAGGCGGTACAGTTTCAAGCATCTGTACTGCTTGAGCGCAACTGGGACGAAGTGAAAAAACTGGAGGCACAATATCTCCGCACGCCCATCTTCAAAGACGTTTTTGGTCAAGAACTGGTAGTATTGCCAGGGATGGACAACGCCCTAGCTCTCAATGCTATCCGCGAATATGATGCCAGTGGCAAATATGATGCGATCGTCTACGATGGCACGGGTGACTCTTTAACGTTGCGAATGTTGGGTTTGCCAGAATCACTCAGTTGGTATGTCCGGCGATTTCGGCAATTATTTGTCAACTCCGATTTGGGGAAGACTATTACTGAATCGCCTTTAATCCAACCCCTGATTAGCAGCTTTTTCAATATCAACTGGACAGCAGATAATTTTGCAGGGCCTACCAACCAAGTCAATAATTTCTTGGAAAAAGGGAGAGCCGCTCTTGCCGATCCGAAGCGTCTTGCTGCTTTCTTAGTGACCACAGGAGATCCAATTGACGTAACAAATGCTCGTTATTTATGGGGTAGCGCTCAACAAATTGGTTTAACTGTCGGTGGTGTTCTGCTTGTGTCTCCTGAGACAAACGTCAATCTGCCAGAGGAATTTATACCCCTACCTGTGAGCGTTGTTCCCGACTCGCCAACAGGTGACTGGCAAGCACTGATAGACGCACTACCCAACTTTGAAGCACAAGCTTTACAGGCTCCTAAACCAATTGAAATAGACATCCACAATCGTCAAGTACGCTTATTCTTGCCAGGATTTGACAAAAAGCAGGTCAAGCTTACCCAATATGGGCCAGAAGTCACGGTAGAAGCAGGAGACCAGCGACGGAATATTCCCCTACCCCCGGCTCTCAGTGGCAGACCTGTGGCTGGAGCAAAGTTTCAGAATAATTATTTGATAATTTCGTTTTAAGTTATGGGAATGGGGCATGGGGAATGGGGC
>NZ_JAAGOG010000245.1:0-10028 GCF_010747425.1 Nostoc sp. UIC 10630 | reverse complement strand
GTCAATGCCCCAAGCTACAAGAGTAATGTTTTAGAGTCGCCTGAGCTTTCAGGGGAAGCGGCTGATTCAATCAGACCTGCTTCAATAGTTCAAGGTCAGGCTTCGTCTCAAGAATTAGATGCGATTTTTGGAGGAGATTGAGCGAAGAATATTTGAACAATAGCCGCCGCAGTTTCAGAGGGGTGAACTCTGAGGCGGCTTTTGTCGTGCTTATGTAGTTTATTAGTAGTCTTTTTTGAGGGCTATTTTTTTCTTTTTCGGTTTTGGCTGTCAAAAACTTTCCGCCAAATATGGCGTACTGTGCGTAAGTTTTGGTCAGGAATTTTTGGTGGAGAAATCAGGGAGGTAAATGATGTTTTTGGGGTCTAAATCCTTAGATTTACCTTATGTTTACCTTGTAAATACCTTGGAGATGCCATTGCAGAACCTTATTTTTGGCAAAAAAGAAGGATTTTGTAAAAAACGGTGATTTTCAGTGTTGAAGGTGCAAATAAATCCTTGTATTTGCCATTGAGATGCCATTGGTTTACCTTACAAATGCCATTTTCAAAAAAATCCTTGTAAATACCTTATAAATGCCTTTTAGTTAAATAATGTTTAGTATGCGAAGTTTTTCGGAAGCCCTGATAAAATCAGGAGCGGGAAAAATGAAATTGATGATGAGCCAGGGGTAAGGTATGGAAGCCAAAAGCGAGGTCACAATAAAATTTAGTGGCGAACTACCAACAGCCACACCAGCCGCGAACAAGAAAGTTGCAATCGAGTTGACTGATCAGAACGGCATAGTCTTTACCGCTCAAGTTAACGCCAAAAGCTGGCGCAAGGCTGAAACTAATGCCTCGGAGTTTGGGGATTGGGCAGGCGCTATATCTGACAAGCTTGGTCAACGAACTTCTAATGGGTTTGAGGTGGTTGACGCAGGAATCCAAATTTTCCAGAAGAAGGCGAAGGAGCCTAAACCAGAAGAAGGTGCTGCTATAGCTGAAGCTGGTGTAAGTTAATCGGCGTGTCTCAAGCTTTCTACCGGGAGCAATGAGGACTGAGCAGAGGTAGAAGCACTGTTAATTGCAGATTCAACGAAATCCTAATTATGTGTAATCAATAATTGTAGTTGTCAATACACAAAAAAAGTCTTTCCGTTGAATGATGCGTGACTTACAACTTGAAACGACAGCTATAAGTTTTTACTTCGATTACGGAATTGGGAATGGAAATAATGTAGTAATCAGTAAATAAAGCTCCGCTAAATGAGGGAGTGGGATTGCGCGGAACGCACTGCTATTTTGGCAATTGCCACCTCGCTTGCTTTTACAACTGATTCGCTGCCTAAATTTTGTGCGATTGTTAGCAAGTAATTAAGGCAACATTAGTTAATACATTTAGGGTGTGGTTTATGGAAATATGGGTAAATTTGAAATTTGGCGATGGTGATTTTGAGCAAGGATTTAGTAAAATCCAACTTCAGATAGATGCTTTTTCTACTCAGAGTCATCCTACCCAATTAGAAACCCAATTACCCCCAGCCCAAGAAATTCCCAAGAGCTATGAAAATTGGAAAAAAATCTACGACTTGTTAGCCCAACCTAACAGCAGAGGTTTTAAAAAGAACCAAGTGACAAATGTATCCGCAGATATCTGTTTTGAATATAGTAAGTCTTTACGGCAAAATTTGAATCAATGGTTATTACCAATAAAGTCACAGTTAGAAGCCGTAATTAACTTAAATAATTATTTAGAAATACATTTAATTGTCAATACCCACAGAGTAACATCAGAATCTACAAAGAATATCTTACATCGCATACCTTGGCAGGAGTGTAATTTATTTCGAGAAGATTCTTCATCAGAAGTTGCGCTTTCTTTTAAAGATTTACTACAAAAAGCATCTGTATCTGCGACCAAACCCAATGCTGAAACTTTCAGAAGAATTAAAATTATTAGTATCTTTGGAGATAGTAATAATATTGATACCAACACCGATAAAGAATTAATTCTAAAATTAGAAAAGCAAGGTGCAGAAATTCTTGTACTCAAAGAACCCAAGCGTGAGACACTTCATAAACTCTGGGATGAACCTTGTGATATTTTATTTTTTGCTGGTCACAGTGAATCTCAAGAAAATGGCAAAAAAGGTATTATTGCTATCAATCCCAATGATAATTTAGATTTAGAAGAAATTCCTCAAACTTTAAAATCAGCAATTAGCAAAGGTTTAAAATTAGCAATTTTTAATTCCTGTGATGGTTTGGGTTTAGCACAAAGATTGGCAGATTTAAATTTACCCTATGTCATAGTTTGGCGGGAACCAGTACCGGATAAAATCGCGCACAAATTTCTCAATTTTTTTCTTTCTTCTTACGTCGGTGGAGATTCTTTATTTACTGCTGTATCGAAAGCCAGGGGTAAATTACAGGAACTTACAGGCAAATCTGAGTCAGAAAAGCCGCTTCCAGGGGTGAGTTGGTTACCGATTATTTGCAAAAATACATTAGAACTTCCGCCTAGTTGGGAAGATTTGGGTGGATTATCTGGTAAATTACCTGATTGTCCTTATCAAGGTTTGTCTGCGTTTGGGGAAGAAGAAGCAAATTTTTTCTTTGGGCGAGAAAAAACTGTTGATGAGTTGGTAGTAGCGGTAGAGAGTAAATCTTTGGTGACTGTGGTTGGTGCTTCTGGGAGTGGGAAGTCCTCTGTGGTATTTGCGGGGTTGGTTCCTCGTTTACGAAAAGCTGGGAATATGCAGATTATTTCTTTGCGTCCGGGGAATAATCCTTTTGGTAATTTAGCGATCGCATTACATAATCATTGTCATTCACCGCTGCAACTACAACCAGAAAATATAACAGATATACAACGCAGATTAGACCAAATAGGTTTAGAGGTAGATTTGCGGCATGATGAGAAAAAATTGTGTGATGCGATTGAGAGTATTTTTCAGAACCTAACCCCCCTACCCCCCTTCCCTACGAGGGAAGGGGGGAGTAAAAGTTCCCCTCAACCGGAAGAAGGGGGAATGTCACACTTAGTACTCATCGCCGACCAATTTGAAGAACTCTACACCCTCACACCGCCAGAGGAACGCCAGCCTTTTTTAGATGCATTAATCTACGCTATCAACCACGCTCCTAGATTTACCTTGGTTTTGACACTGCGGGCAGATTTTTACGGCTATGCTTTATCTTACCGTCCTTTTAGCGATGCTTTGCAGCAGGGCATTTATAATCTTGGCCCCATGAACCGGGAGGAGTTGCGTTTTGCTGTGGAAAAACCAGCGCAAAAAATGAAGGTTGTACTTGAGGAGGGGTTGACAGATACTTTAATCAGAGATTTGGGTAATGAATCTGGACGTTTACCTTTACTTGAGTTTACCCTGACGCAACTTTGGCAGAAACCGAGAAAATGGTTTCTCACCCACGAAGCTTATCAACAAATTGGTGGATTGGAGAAGGCTTTGGCTAACTACGCCGATACGGTCTTAGATAAGTTGAGTGAGGCTGATAGAAAACGCGCGGAAAAAATATTTATTCAATTAGTGCGTCCTGGGGAAGGTACGGAGGATACCCGACGTGTGGCGACTCGCAAAGAAGTAGGAGATGCAAATTGGGATTTGGTGCAACAATTAGCAGATGCGCGTTTGCTGGTGACTGGTTGTGATGAGACTAGCGAAAATCAGGAAGAGACGGTAGAGATCATTCACGAAGCGTTAATTAGGGAATGGAAAACTTTCCGCCAGTGGATTCAAGATAATCGTGAATTTCGCACTTGGCAAGAGCGTCTGCGGGGAGCAATGCAACAATGGGAAATTAGTAACGATGAAGGTGCTTTGTTGCGTGGTGCGCCTTTAGCGGAGGCTGAGGGTTGGTTGCAACTACGATGGTTAGATGTCAGTCCAGATGAGCTAGTTTTTATTCAGTTGAGTTTGGAATTGCGGGATAAAACACAGCGAGAAGAGAAAGAACGCACACAGCGAGAGTTAGAGCAGGCAATAGAAGCACAAAAAGCTGCTCAAGTGCGGAATAGAGTTGCACTCATCTCTAGTATTGTGCTTTCGGGATTTGCTATGTTTGCCTTTCTTCAGTGGAGTAACGCACAACAACAGAGCATAGTTGCCTTAAATCAAGCCTCTGAATCATCCTTACTTTCCAATAAACAACTTGAGGCTTTGGTTGCTGGTGTACAGGCAGGCAAACAACTTAAAAATGCAATTGTGCAACCAGATGCGGCTTTAAAGCAAACTGTGACTGTAACGCTACAGCAGGCAGTTTACGGAGTTCAAGAGCGCAATCGCCTAATAGGGCATCAAAGTTATATTAATGTCGCCACTTTTAGCCCAGATGGTGAGATAATTGCCTCTGGTAGTAGTGACGATACCATAAAACTCTGGAGTCGAGAAGGTAAGCTACTTAAAACCGTCAACACAGATCTTAGTGGTATCATTAGTATAAGTTTTAGCCCGGATAGTAAGCTCTTTGTTTCTGGAAGTTTTAACAGTGTTATCAGACTATGGAGTCGCGATGGTCAGTTACTTAAAAATTTTCCTCAGAAGCACGCTTACCGTGTAAGTGCTATCAGCTTCAGTCCGGATGGTCAAATGATTGCTTCCGGGAGTCGCGACAAAACCGTCAAACTATGGAGTCGCGATGGTCAGCTAATAAAGACTCTTTCTGGACATAACAAATCTGTTATGGGTGTCAGTTTCAGCCCCAATGGTCAGATGATTGCTTCTATTGGTTCGGACGAAACTATCAAACTATGGAGTCGCGATGGTCAGCTGCTTCACACATTGTCCGGTTGTAAGCGTCAAGATAAATGTGAAAATGAAGATCTTGATGATGATGTTGGGAGCGTTAGCTTTAGCCCAGATAATCAAATGATCGTCTCTGGTGGGTATAAAGGCTTAATCAAGCTTTGGACTAAGGAAGGCCAGCTAATTAAAACCTTTCCAGGATGTAGCAACAATGGGCATTGTGATCGTGTTAGTAGAGTCAGTTTTAGCCCAGATGGCAAAACAATTGTTTCTGCTAGCTATGACCAGACAATTAAAGTCTGGAATAAGAAAGGTCGGTTATCTAAAACCCTGAAGGGACATCAAAGTGTTATCAGTAGCGTCAGTTTCAGTCCAGACAGTAAAACAATTGCTTCTGCGAGTTGGGACACAAGCATTAGACTCTGGAATGTCGATGGACAAAGGCTTAAAATATTATCTGAACATAAAAAAGATGATGTCAACAGTGTTAGTTTCAGTCCTGATGGCAAAATGTTAGCCTCCGGTAGTAATGACAAAACCATAAAACTTTGGAATCGCGATGGTCGGCTACTTGAAACTCTCTCTGAACATAAAGCAGAGGTCAACAGCGTTAGTTTTAGTCCTGATGGCAAAATGTTAGCCTCCGGTAGTAATGACAAAACCATAAAACTTTGGAATCGCGAAGGTAAGCTATTTAAGCTATTCAAAACCCTTTACGGGCATAGCGATAGTGTCAGAAGTGTCAGTTTCAGTCCTAATGGCAAAATGTTAGCCTCTGGTAGTAGTGACAAAACCATAAAACTTTGGAATCAGGAAGGTCAGCTACTTAAAACTCTGCAAGGGCATAAAAATGACATCAGAAGTATCAGTTTCAGTCCTGATGGCAAAATACTAGCCTCTGCTAGTGGTGACAGAACCATAAAATTTTGGAATCAGGAAGGTCAGCCATTTAAAACCCTGCAAGGGCATAAGAGTTATCTCAGAAGCGTTAGTTTCAACCCAGATGGCAAGACACTGGCCTCTAGTAGTGAAGATACCACTGTCAAACTTTGGCGGGAGGGTCAGGAACCCAAAACGTTAACAGGGAATGGCATGTTTGTCAATACCGTTAGTTTCAGCCCGGACGGCAAAATACTTGCTTCTGGGAGCGATAGCAATACTATTACACTTTGGAGTCGGGAAGGTAAGGAACTCAAAACCCTAAGTGGACATCGCCATGATGTTCAGAGTCTCAGTTTCAGCCCGGACGGCAAAATGATTGCTTCTGCTAGTGAAGACAACACTATAATTCTCTGGAATTTGGATTTAGATGATTTATTAGTGCAGGGTTGTGATTGGTTGCGCGATTATCTGAAGAATAACCCGAATGTGAACGAGAGCGATCGCACTCTGTGTAACGGTATCGGCACTCAGTAGCTCTTATTTTCGTTGAGAATTTATATTAACTATTTCAAGTAAGTGTATAGGCTGATTGAACCTGAACTTATTTAAAAGTAGAAGCAGAGAAAACAATTATCTTAAGTTTCTCTTTCTGCTCAACAGAAAAATACAGTGAAAAGGATTTTTTATGATGCTGAAGAAACCCCTTTTGTGTGGTCTTTTGGCTGTAACAACTGCGATGACAACTATTGTGTTTACTGCCCCATCTACATATGCAAATCCGGCTGTGAGGGGTACAAGTTCAGTTGTGAGAAATATTAGAAAACCACCGAGAATAAAACTTCCAAAAAGACCGCCAATAGGACCGATTAAAAAGTACAACAATTACTGCAACCAAAATCCGAATACTTTGCAATGTCCTTTCCACAAAAACAAATAGAAGATAAATAAACTTACTAAATGTGAGTAAAAATATTTAGCAGGTTTACCTAAATACATGGAGTAAAAGCATAATTCCTACTGAGTTATTATCTCTTGATCGTAGCTTTTTAGATAATTGCTCATTTTACTCCAATACAAATAAGTTCTCCAACTTGGAGAAACGAAAAATGGACACAATCGATGACTTATTTAGAGTTGTGAAAGGTATTGCTAGTAATATTGATCCATCTGGATTAGTCAAAACAGCCGATGGTATTGCCACTGTCGCAAGTGGTGTAGCAAAGCTAGTAGATGGTGAGTCAGATGCTTTAGATGATATTGCAAAAGGGGGTAGCAAAGTTATCTCTGGAACGGGTATATTTTTAGGATTCATTAAATCAGATAGCGGTAGTGATTTCACGGAGTAAATCGGCATCGAAATAATTAAGATAGCTTCTACTAGACACAATTCTAGTAGAGTTATTTTCTTTGAGATGAAACTTTGCCCTCCCATTTTCTAAAAGTGTATAGGTTCCCAAAATCAAACCTATATATAATGTAGCCCCCAGAAGATTAATCAAAAATGGCATCTGGTGCTAAAGCTTCGCTGTTAATGTCATGTTTTCAAGAGACTTGAGGTAACTAAAATTACTATGGTGTCACCGTCAAAATATTGGCAAATGCAGGTACTTCCTATAGGGGAAGAGGTTCAGCTAAAAAAATACAGAGAAATTGGTAGGGCTAAAGAGTTTTTTAAAATACAATTTCCTTACGTAAACAGCAAACCCACACTATCGACAGAAGAAAATAAGCAAGTTCAATCAATTTTGTGGCGAATGTTTCATTTTGGTGATGACATTTATCAACGTGCGATCGCCGGACTTTGTTTACGGTGTTATCTTTCACATAGGATTGTCATCACCTGCAAAACTATCCCTCACATCTACAACGTCAGTGCAGAAAATCTGTTTAGATACACCGATTTACTACCCTTCGTTTTAAACGACGATGGTACAGCACTGGTGGTTTTAGATAGTGAAGCTAAAACTCAACAAATCTTCAACCTTCATGATGGCACAACTCGTGCGATCGCTAAAGGTGGAGAAATTTTTAGTGTTGAAATTTTGCGGAAATTTAATCCCAATTTAGGTTCTAATGAAAGCTTAGATAATTGGGCTACCAGACTCATCCGCCAAAACGAAGATATTAAGTCATTTTTGTGGGAGTTTGGATTAGCAACTCCCAGTGATTGGGGACTTTTATGTAAATCTATTCCTCGTTCTTTGTCAAATATTTTTATAGCGGCAGACCATGAACTTATCAAAGTTTTTCAAAAAGTTTATCAGCGAGATAGAATAAAAACAAGCCAAAAAGGACGTTGTTCAGAACCCACACAAAGCCAACTGCAAGAAATGTTGGAATTGTTGCAGCAGGAAAATATTACTCTTGCTTCCAATGAATTAATTTATCATCTAAAGCGCATTGCAGAAATTTTACGTCAAGACTGGCTTTATAGAAAAACTGGCAATATAAAAACTGTCCCAACAGAATTATATGATAATTTCAGTAATAATTATTTACCCAACCCAGAATTACCTAATTATACAGACCGCGATCCTGAAGACATAGAATTTGAAAAATTACAAGAAATTTGTAAGGGAATGTTTGAAAAAGTGTTATATCAAACAGTAGCAGAGGTGATTAAACAGCGCATTGAAGATTTGGGAAAAAGTAGAGGGTACAAAAACTTTGCTCACCAATTCCCAGAAGGTTTACGACTTTATTATCAGGAGAATATGTCATTGAGTGAAATTGGTAAACTTTGGAAAATCGAATGGAGTAAAGCCAGACGTATTTTTCAACTAGAAAATTTTTTGGTAACTGTGCAGTATCGAAATGAAGAGATTTTTTTAGACTATTTATTAAAATCGCTAAATCAATCTCGATTAACAAAAATTACTCATCAACCTGACTATCTAAAAAATATTGCTGCGGAAATTAGAGAATTTGGCTGGAATAAAACATTTAAAGAAGCAAAAGCAGAATTATTGGCTAGTAAAAAGCAGATGAAAAACAGCTTATTTGCTCAAACAATTCGTATCTATCTTAGTGATTCATCCCATGCAGCATAAACAAAGTACCCGCTATCAAATTTACCATTACTATTTTCATGAAAGAAAAAACAGGTAGGAATATGAATAAATCATCTATTTATTTGATTGATTCAGAAAATATAACAAAAAAAATGTCACCAACAATTGTTTGGTTAGAACCAGAGCATTTTGATGAAGCGCGAGTAATCAGCGATAATAACTTCCGTAAAATCGCCGAAATCAGTCAATGGAAAATATATTTAAACGCACTAGCATTAGTTGGACTTAAAAAGTGTCTGAAAGAACGAAATCCAAATATAAAAATTACTCTAGATGGCAATGATAATGCAATTGAGGATGTTTGCTATCTGAGTGTAGGTGAATTTCGCCTGTGTTTGATTACTGTAGATAACATGATAGATGATTTTGTTACTGTACCCGCAAATTACATCAATTCAGCTAAAATGACTGCTCATTTTTATGTTTTACTGGAAGTATTAGAAGAGGAAGAACAAGTAAATATTCATGGCTTTTTACGTTACGACGAACTATTTAAGTATTCTCAAATACAAACATTAAAATCTCAGCCTGAAGATAGTTATATATTAGCATTGTCTTTATTTGACACAGAGTTAAATAATCTGTTGCTGTACACTCGTTTTCTGGATCTATCTGCGATTAAATTACCCCCAGCAGTCACAAGTAACAACACAGTTCGAGAAACTCTAAGTCAAGCAAAAAATCAAGTAGGTAAAGTATTAGTCAATTTGAGGAAATGGTGGGATGGAGTATTTGAAGAAGGTTGGCAATCTACAGAATTTGTTGGGACTAAAATTTCAAATAACTTAACTTGGGGCTATGTTAGAAGTCGCAAAGAGTCAAATAATTTTACTATTTCCCAGACTAAATTATTTGATTTTGGATTACTGCTACAAAATAAAATCTTAGCTTTAATTGTCAATCTCAAACAAGAAGAAAATGGAGAACAAGGTGTGCTTGTACAAGTTCTTCCTCATCAGGAAGAATATTTACCTTCTGGCTTGAACTTGAAAATTACTCTTAATCCCAATACCCTTGTTTCCATAAGTCAGGAAGTCAGTGCAAGGCAAACTGATAATGCTATTCAGTTAGAATTTAGTGAAGCACTGGATAAAGAATTCAAGGTTGAAGTCAGTTATAAAGGTGCTGTAGTTACTGAGGAATTTATATTGTAAGAAGGTAAATTTAATAGTAGCTATTATTAACAATACGGCACAGGGCAAACGCACATAATTTCTAAAATACTTGCTGGATAACTATTTATCTTAAAAAAAGAGTTTAAACAATGAAATGCCCAAACCCTTGCTATTAAATAATTCTTGTATTTTAGATGCGTTTGCCCTGCAATG
>NZ_JAAGOG010000500.1:0-527 GCF_010747425.1 Nostoc sp. UIC 10630 | reverse complement strand
TCGAACACAAAGTCAAAGGCTTGATGCCATTGTGCCGGAACTGCGAACAAATCTGCAACTACGTAGTTGACAGTTGAATTGGGAAATCGCTCTTGACACCAAGCGATCGCCGTAGGAGAAATATCAAAAGCCGTTACCTCAAATCCAAGATTTGCTAAAGCTTCAGCATCGTCTCCCAAACCACAACCAATAACTAGCGCCTTTTGCTGTGAAGCGAACGGTTGATGATTTGTCAACCAATCTTGCAGATAAGGGTGAGGAGCTAACTTGGCCCAAGGAATATGTGTTGTGTCGCCTTGAGCTTCGGCATACAAAACTTCAAACCAAGCTGATGGCTCTGATTTTTGTTGTGCAGCGCTTGCTAACTGCTTAACATGAAGCTGTAAATTTTCAGATTGTTGTTCAAACATAAAACTGACCTTTGACGAAAAATTGGCGCAAACGTTATGTGGCAATGCTATATTCGCTACGCCCCCCGTTTATGACGAATTGCTGTTAGTAGCCCTGTATTTCTTAAAACAGCCCCC
>NZ_JAAGOG010000244.1:0-10129 GCF_010747425.1 Nostoc sp. UIC 10630 | reverse complement strand
CCTAATGCCCCTTCCCTACCCACGCCGTCAACGGCAACTCGAAAGTTTAGTCCAAAAATTAGGTTTGTCGCGAGAAGCACCTATCAAGTGGGAACTGCTAGATTTAGCACTAACTCATCCCACTGTTTCTGATTCGGCGAATTATGAACAACTAGAGTTTGTTGGCGATGCAGTGGTGCGGCTGGTGTCGGCTGTTGTGTTATGGGAAAATTATCCCGATTGTCCAGTAGGGGATTTTGCGGCAATTCGTTCGGTATTAGTGAGCGATCGCATCCTCGCTCAATTGGCCAGAATTTATGGTTTGGAGTTATACTTACTAGTTGCCGGTAGTGCTACGGCTGATAAGGTTGGTCAAGAGTCACGACTAGCAGATGCTTTTGAAGCAGTTCTGGGTGCGCTTTATTTAAGCACTCAAAATCTGGAACTAATCCGCTCTTGGCTAGATCCCCACTTCCAAGAACTAACAACAGAAATTCGCCTCGATCCTGCCAGACTTAATTACAAAGCTGCTCTCCAAGAATGGACTCAGGCGCAATTTAAAGTTTTACCAGAATATCGAGTTGTGGAAGTCACTCAACCGCACCATAATCAAGAACGTTTCATGGCTGAAGTGTGGCTGCATGGAAAGAAACTCGGAGAAGGTAAGGGGCGATCGATCAAAACTGCTGAACAAGCCGCAGCTAAGGTAGCTTTTTTAGCAATACCTAATCCGCAAACACCCTGAGCTTAAAAGACTGACAATTAGCCGATAATCATTTGGTTGTCAGTGGTCATTTGTCCTTCGTCCTTCATACAGTTCGGTTAAGATCCCCCCGCCTGCGGCGACCCCCTTAAAAAGGGGGTAAAAGAGGGTTAAAAGCCCCCCTTAAAAAGTGGAGTTGGGGGAATCTTCAGACATATTAGAACGTTAACCGAATACAAATGACCAAATGACAAATGACAAATGACAAATGACAAATAACTAATGACAAACAAAATTAAAATTGCTGTTATCGGAGTTGGGCGTTGGGGAGTGCATCTGCTGCGGAATTTCTTAGCACATCCCCAAGTAGATGTAGTTGCTGTCGTAGACCCCCATCCAGAACGATTAGCGGCGATAAAACAGCAGTTTAATTTAGATGAAAATGTAGTATTGACAACCCAATGGGAAGATTTAAAGAAAGTGCCAGGGTTGACAGGGGTTGCGATCGCAACTCCTGCTACCACCCACTATGCTTTAATTAAAGACTCTCTCCAAAACGGATACCATGTTTTGGCTGAAAAACCGCTAACTCTCGACCCCGCAGAATGTCGAGAACTTTGCCAGTTAGCAGAGCAGCATCATTTAATACTCATGGTTGACCACACTTATTTATTTCACCCAGCAGTAGAGCAAGGGCAAACTGTAGTACAAGCGGGTAAATTAGGTGATTTACGCTATGGCTACGCCACCCGCACCCATTTAGGGCCTGTTCGCCAAGATGTTGATGCGCTCTGGGACTTAGCTATTCACGATATTGCTATCTTTAACACTTGGCTGGGTCAGATTCCTGTGAAAGTGCAAGCAACGGGTACGGTGTGGCTACAGGGAGCAGGGGAGCAGGGGAGCAGGGGAGCAGAGGGGAAGAAAGATACAAATTCTCCTCTGCCTCAAGGTTTAGCTGATTTAGTATGGCTAACACTGACATACCCAGATGGCTTTCAAGCTTATATTCATTTGTGCTGGCTGAATTCTGATAAGCAGCGACGGCTGGGGATTGTAGGTAGCCTTGGTAGTTTGATTTTTGATGAAATGTCGCGATCGTCACCTTTAACGCTGCTACATGGGGAGTTTGAACAGCAGGGTAATCATTTTATTCCGGTAAATCAAAAGCAGGTAGTGCTGGAATTAGAGCCAGGGGAACCATTGGGGCGAGTTTGCTCTTGTTTTGTTGACTCTATCCTCAACAATACTCCCTCAGAGGTTTCATCTGGCTGGGTAGGCACACAGTTAGTAGAAATTCTTGCTGCACTAACGCTATCTCTTGAGCAAGGCGGACAACCTGTTTTTCTGAACAACTGCTCTCAAGTCTAATTTTCTGTTAAATAAAACTTATCCAAAGTTTCCTCTACTACACCTTTAGAGGTTGTTTGAAAAGTGTTTCGCTGTGACTTTAGGCACTTTTAGATCCCCCTAAATCCCCCTTAAAAAGGGGGACTTTGATTCTGGTTCCCCCCTTTTTTAAGGGGGGTTAGGGGGGATCTAAAACTATTTGATACCGACAAAAGGACTTTTCAAACATCCTCTAATACTACAGTCTACGAAGCTCCGAAGTTCATTAACGGAGTTCAAAGGCTCATTCACGAAGCTCCGAAGTTCATCAACGGAGTTCAAAGACTCATTCACGAAGCTCTGAGGTTCATTAACGGAGTTCAAAGACTCATTCACGAAGCTCCGAGGTTCATTAACGGAGTTCAAAGACTCATTCACGAAGCTTTGAGGTTCATTAACGGAGTTCAAAGACTCATTCACGAGTATTTATCAAAAATTCATCCGGTTTTTAGCGATTTTCGGGTAAGTCCTGATAAAATCATTCAACGTATGAGCATGATTATGCACAACCGTATATTTACTACTTTATTTTTAACTTTATTTTTAACTTTATTTCTGGCTACCACACCCCAGTTTGTAGTTGCTCAAAACAATATTGAACAGCTATTTAAACAAGGCGACGCTGCCGAAACAGTGGGTAATAATTCCCAAGCAGAGACAATTTGGCGGAAAGTTTTACAAGTTGAACCCAATAATGGCAAAGCTTATAACAATTTGGGTAATGCTTTGCGGCGACAGGGAAAACTAGAAGAAGGATTAGCAGCGCACCAGAAAGCGTTACAACTCAATCCTAATGATGCCGAAGCTTACGTTGGTATAGGGAATGTGCTAAATGCTCAAGGGAAACAAGAGGAGGCGATCGCATCTCACCAAAAAGCTTTGCAAATTAACCCCAACTTGGCCATCGCTTACAACGGTTTAGGCAAGGTGCTGTATGGACAAAATAAATTAGATGCTGCCGTCACCGCTTTCCAAAAAGCGATTCAACTCGACCCTAACGATGCCACCGTTTACAACAATCTCGGACTTGCGCTGAGTGACCAGAACAACTTAGATGCAGCCATTGCCGCCTTGCAAAAAGCAATTACACTCAGCCCCAACTTTGCTACTGCTTACTATAATCTCGGCATTGCATTGAAACAACAGAACCAATTAGATGCAGCCATCGCCGCCTACAAAAAAGCGATTCAACTTAACCCTAACGATGCCAATGCTTACTACAATTTGGGCATTGCGTTGAGTGACCAGAAAAAATTGGATGCAGCCGTAGCCGCCTATGAAAAAGCAATTCAACTCAACCCTAAGTATGCTGATGCTTACTACAATTTGGGCAATGCGCTCATAGACCAAAAGAAATTAGATGCAGCCATCGCCGCATACCAAAAAGCGATTCAAATTAACCCTAACTATGCTGATGTTCACAACAATCTCGGACTTGCACTGATAGAACAGAATAAATTAGATGCAGCAGTTGCCGCCTACCAAAAAGCAATTCAACTCAGCCCTAAAAATGCTGTTGTTTACTACAATCTCGGCATTGCTCTCAGAAGACAGAAGAAATTAGATGCAGCAGTTGCCGCTTACGAAAAAGCGATCCAACTCAACCCTAACTATGCTGAAGCTTACAACAATCTTGGCATTGTACTCAGAAACCAGAAGAAATTAAATGAAGCAGTTGCCAACTTGCAAAAAGCGATTCAACTCAAGCCCAACTATACTTATGCTTACAATAATATTGGCATTGCACTGTTTAACCAGAAGAAAATAGATGCAGCGATCGCCGCCTTCCAAAAAGCCCGAACATTACCAGAAGATAATTCTGGAACTCCAGCTAGCGCTCATACTGTCGCTCATAATAGCTTGGGTTATGCATTCCAACAGCAAGGGAAACTAAAACAAGCCATTGAAGAGTTTGACAAATCAGAAGAGTTTGACCCCAATTTTGTCTATGCCAGTAACAACACTAGAGAAGCACGGCGATTATGGACTGAACAACAGAATAAACTAGCCAGCATAGAAGATGATCGCCAATGGTTGCCTAAGAACGATCCAACTCTACACGTTAAGCGTTCTGTAGTTCTGATCACTGCGGAGTTTTTTAACAGCGATCGCCAGGGAACAGAGATCGGCACTGGTGTCATAATTCAGCGAGAAGGCGATCGCACATTAATCCTCACTAATCGTCATGTCATTTTTGATGGCAATGAACAAGGTAAAAATATCCAAGTGGAATTTTTCAGTTCACCGCCATCCAACCGAGTGCGAATGCGGCGAGATGCAAAGCTGTTCAAAATGACTACAGACAAAGAACTCGATTTAGCCGTTTTGGAAGTTATTGGTAAACTGCCAGAAGATATCCAACCCTTAACCATCTCCTCAACTGCGATCGCCCCGAAAATGCCCATTCGGATTATCGGTCATTCTGCCCAAAGAGGTGAAGATAAATCTTGGTCTATGCAATCAGGACAAATCAGCTATCAAAACAAGCAATTAGAAATATCTCAAGCTGCACTCAAACCTGGTTATTCTGGCAGTCCTGTAATTGACTCGCAAAATCAACTTTTAGGTATCGTCTTCGCCCGAAAAACAGGTGAAGGGCGAGATTTCGCTTATCCCATGTCTGAAATTCAAAAACAACTGTTCACTTGGAACATTAAATAGACGCGATAAATCGCGTCTATACAACAAACTATGAATTATAAAATTATTCTTGCCAGCCTATTAATCCTCAGCGTCAGCCATCTTCCTGCTGCTGCTTCTTGCCCAGAAGGGAACCCCAAATCGACCGATTATATCCACCGCAAACCACCCAATCGCTGCGAAGGCATCAAAGAAGAACAAATAAGCGGCAATAGCTTAAACCTGATTTCTATTGCTACCCGAAACCTAACTAGTTTTGGCAAAACCCTCACAGTGCAAATTCCCCAGATAAGTGGCGGTAAAAATCCTCAAGTAATAGTGAAATCATTGGGTGATAATTATCACTATCAAATGGATGACTTGTTATTGTCTAATAATGGTTCGCGTTTCAGCTTTAGCTGGGATACTTACGTTCTCAGGGAAGCGAAAATCCCAGCTAACAGCCTTCGCGCTGTGGCATCCTATAACCTTGGTTCCCAGCCTGTGTATGTTCCAGTCATTCTGGGGCAAACTTCGGGTAAGTATGAATTTGTCTTTTATTCCCAAGATCGAGTCAGATTTACCAACTTTGAAATCCTCTCCAAAGGCCAACCAGCAATCTATAGTACTTCCCGCCCTAACCCGAAAAAAGGTGAAACTATTTTTACCTGGGATGGTAATGCCCCAGCAGGGCGCTATGAACTGCACTATGTTGCTAATATTGAGCGAAGAAATGAACCTAGCGATCGCATCGAAAGGCGAATTGTATTTGAACATAACCCAAATTGGTTGAAATAAATCATGGCATCTCGGCAAAAAGCCAAACAATTTCCCGACTTCATTAAGATTCGCCAATGGTTGAATTCTCTGAAAACACATCTAGTTGCGTGGTTTGGAGTCAGCATTTCAGCGCTGAAGCGCTTACTACGAACTATTTCAAATCATCAAAGTTTATTGTTGGCGCTGGTAGTACTTTTATTTTTGACTATCGGCACTATTGCTGCGATCGCACCTGGGACTCATACCTTTGAAGGTAATATCATTTCTCAAGAAATGAGCTTTGTCTATAATGGACAGCAACCCAAACGCTTTATTGAAAATATTCGTGGCATCAAAGAATTAGAAAGTGAAGGCATCCAAACCTTAACTTTCACGGGTAAGTTTCAAAGTGAATTACCTCAAGTTAATCAGTTAAAGTCGTTAACAATCCAACTTAAAGACCGCGAAAGTAAATGGATTATTGCTCCGGCTAATCTGGAAGGAACGAGCGAAATAGATTTGAATGAACTGCGGCTACAACCGAATACAAAAGTAACTGAGTTAAATTATGACTTTTATCGTAATCAGTTGGCTTTCTCCCTACAGCGAAACCCTAAACTAGACTTAAAAAACAACCCTAATATATTAAAACTCTATTTAGGTGAACCAATCAAAGTTATACTAGAAGGCTATGAATTACCAGATTCTAATTTACAAGAGCAATTAGATAATCAAACACCTCTAGAATTTATTTTAAATCCAGATAATCAAGAATTTAACTTAGAATTTCCACAAAATACTAATATTTATATTACCTTAGCCAAACCTGCTAAATTTGAATCAGAGCAATGGTTTCGGGGCAAGATAGAAACCAAAAATGTTCAGTTTGTAGATGTAGATAGAAATGGCAGCGATCTCAGAGATGATTTAGATGTTTCTACTATTGTAGAAGGCAAAATTCGCATGGTAGGGCAGGAGCAGGAAATTAAAAAAAATCAATTTCTCATGGGAGAAAAACTTGATATTCCTTTAAATATTCAACTAATACGCCATCTACAAATTGTCCCTAAAAAGGGAATAGAAGCCCGCTTTTCTGGGAAAACTAAAAAGATTCAAATCGGTCTAGATCCAGATTTTCCAGTTTCTCAAATGCAGGGTAGCTGGTTAGATGGTGTTTTACCTCGTGATGCAATTATTGCGCTATTTTCTTTTGGGGCTGCTACAATTCCTAATCTTGTGTCTTGGTTATTTAGTAACACTTCTAAATCTGCGTCAAAACCATAGCCGTTAGGAGTGAGGGTTCCAATTTATTTTTTTGAATTTTGAATTAGAGTCTAGTAAAAATTACCTTTCAGAAGTCCCATTTGCATAAACTTCTGTTTTTGGAAGACTTACCAAGATAGTTTGCTGCGGCGAAAAGCTAATCTCGTAAGTCTCGTTCCCAAGTAACACCTGGAATTTCATCGACTTCTCTTTGTCTACAACTGCTTTTACAGATTTGTTGCTCCCCAAAGAGGGGCTTTCCCCAGACTGCTGTAGGCTAGAGTATTGGTTTGCTTTTGCCCCCTTTTTCCCAGAAGAAAATCCCAGATTCCCGACATTTTCTTCTTTGTTGTCAACGGGTAACAGCGAGATATCAATCAAGGGTAAGGTAATCTTTAGTGTCGTCCCTTGATGAAGTCCCGTACTCTCAAGAGTAATGCTGCCTCCCATAAGTTCGATTAAGTTTCGTGAAATTGCGAGTCCTAGTCCAGTCCCTTCAAACTGGCGTGCAGTTGTGCCATTCACCATCACAAAGGGACGAAATAGTTTATGTTGTTGATTAGGATCAATGCCAATACCTGTATCTTTAACTATTACCACTACCTGAGATTTACCATTACTAGATTGAATTTCTGTAGCAATGGTGATGCTTCCTGTGTCAGTGAACTTAGTAGCGTTGCCAATAACATTAATCAGCACTTGCTTCAGTTTTGCCGCGTCTGCCTTAATTGGTATCGGTTGAGGCTCTAACTCACATTTTAATTGCAAGCCCTTTTGTTGAACATTAACTGATTGTAAATTAATCACCTCTAGCAATATTTGTCGGAGATCGAGAGGTGTGATAACTACAGAAAGCTTACCCGCTTCGATTTTAGAAATGTCGAGTAAATCATTAATAATATTGAGCAAATGAATCGTTGTTTCATTGGCACGTTTGAGGAATTCCATTTCTTCTTCACGGCTATCACATAAGCCATCTTCAACCACGCGAATGCAGTTAATAATAGTATGTAACGGGTTTCTCAATTCATGGGAAGTCGTAGCCAAAAACTGGCTTTTAATCTGGTTAGCGTTTTTTGCTTCTTTCCAAGCTATTTCTAGTTCTTCTGCCCCAGCTTTGAGCCGTTCTACCATTTGGTCTAATGCTTGGGCCAGTTGATTGAATTCCCGAATTTGGAAATTGTGCGGAACTGGTTGTGCGGCGTGGTGAGAGTGAATATTCAGAGCGTAGTCTCGCAATTCTTCTACAGGACGTGCCAAGTAAGGAGCTAAATATAGAGATGCTAACAAACTTGCACCAATCAAACCAACTGTCAAAACAATAAGAATTAGTTTAATTTCTTCTAAACCAAAAAGCGCATTATCGACACTAGTAACAGCTAAGACTATCCATTTTTGCTGCTGCTCTTGGGTGAGTGGATTTGCAATAGCCGTATAGCCAGCTACTAATTCGTTTCCCTCTTTAAAAGACAAATTTATCGAATCGTTTCGTCCTGCAAGGGCATTTTTAATTATGCTCTTGAGTTGGGAAGCATTTGGATGTTGATCAATGTTACTTCCCACCCAGTCTGGAAATGGATGTGCCAAAATTGTGCCATCTTCAGCAATAACTACCATCGCGCCTGTAAGCGATCCTGGTGGATTTCTGGTTTGTTGGTACAATGCAGATTGAATACTTAAGCTGTAAACTAAATTTTTTCGGCTATCGGAGACTGGTGCAGATAAAACTAATTGCAATTGATTTTGTGCGTTTCTTTTTCCAGTCATTCCTGCCTTTGGCGGGAAGATTGTTTTGACATCAATTCCATCACTAGGCAAAGGGTATGTCAACTCCCCAATAGCTTGATCCCCGCAGCTAGTGGCAATTATTTTCTGATTTAGGAGATCCGTTAATTGGATGCACTCAATATTGGCTGGAAGTTGTTGCTTTAGCTGTGTGATAATTTCTTGCTCTTGGATAGGTGAACCCGACGGAATCACCGTTGTTTTACTTACACTCAGCAAATTAGCTTTTAAGATTGCGATCGCATCGCCAATCCTCTCTCCTTTACTAATGGCGCTTTCTGTTAAATTTTGACGCGCAGTTCCCAATATGCTAGAACGTGCCTTATTCAAGGCTACAATCTCGCCTATAAGTAAAACTGGAACGAACAGCAGCAATATTCTCGTTACTAAAATTCGACGAAAGGAAGATTGGCGGGAATTAGTCATCGAGTGTCTCACTTTGCATCTGCAAACCACAACAGCAAAGATATGTAATTAGACTGGCTAGATGAGACATTTTATTAAATTATCAGAATTTTATTTTCAATGTTTAAAAATAACAAATTGCTATCTTTCAAAAAGAAACGTGGTATACCAAAACTCATATATGCTAGATGTAAAAGTGGTTTGTGTTGCATATAAATACAGTGGTAAAATTGTAAATAAATAACTTGCAGGCATGGATTTTTTTTGAGAATCTACATACAAACAAAGAAAATATTCCAACTATCAAATCAATTTAATGTTGCAACATCGTCCTCATACTACAGTTGTTTTAGCAATGAGTGCAGATGGCAAGATAGCAGATTTTAAGCGATCGCCTGCTCGGTTTGGCTCAAGGGTTGATAAAGCACATCTAGAAAAACAAATCGCTGCCTCTGATGCGGTTTTATTCGGTGCTGGTACTCTCCGGGCTTATGGAACGACACTTACTGTATCAGATCCAACTCTAGTGCGACTTCGGGCACAAGAAGGGAAGCCTCCGCAGCCAGTTCATATAGTGACTACACATTCTGGAAACCTCAATCCGGAAATTAACTTTTTTAAGCAACCAGTTAGACGCTGGCTACTCACGACAGCACTGGGAAAACTTTCATGGAAAGGACGTTGTTTACAGACGCTTCCTTCAACTCTGGGAACCGGAACACAAGAGTGTCCTCCAGAATTTGAGCAGATTCTGGTTTTTGAAACACCAACGCGAGAAATTGATATTCCCGCAGCTTTGAAGCATCTAGCCAATATAGATATAACACGGTTGGCGGTCTTGGGTGGAGGTGAATTAGTCGCTTCCCTGCTGGGCCTAGATTTAATTGATGAATTATGGCTAACTGTCTGTCCCCTGATTTTAGGTGGTAGTACTGCCCCCACACCTGTAGAAGGGAAAGGTTTTTTACCCGATTTAGCTCCCAAGTTGCAACTTTTAGAAGTTCATACTGTTGAGCAAGAAGTGTTTTTGCACTATCGCCTGCAACAACCAGCAGATTAGATTACGCTAAGTTAAGTTATTGGATATTGGGCATTGGGCAAAACAGTTCTGTTAGCGGATAGCTAAGGTTTAGCCCGTGAAGAGTTAGGAGTTACGAATTCTCCCCCTGCTCCCCTCCCTCTTAATATACTCATAAATATTACTGAACTCACGGTGTGATTTTATAA
>NZ_JAAGOG010000243.1:0-10159 GCF_010747425.1 Nostoc sp. UIC 10630 | reverse complement strand
GCTTTGGCTTTGGGCGTTAGTCCTCAAGAATTAGGGTTAGAACGCCACATTGTTTCTACAAAACCAGTGTTGCAAAAATTAGGGTTTTAATTGCTGTTAGTCAGTTGTCAGTTGTCATTAGTTCACAGTCAACAGTTTCTACTCTTCTCCTGGTTCAATTATGCGTTGGAACAGGTAGCCAGTACCGCGTGCGGTGAGAATCAGTTCTGGGTTACTAGGATCATCTTCTAACTTTGCCCGCAAACGTGATATATGCACATCTACTACGCGGGTATCTACATGACGTTCTGGTGTATAACCCCATACTTCCTGCAAAATTTCCGAACGAGAAAAAGCTTCTCCAGAGCGACTGACTAACAACTCTAACAAGCTGAACTCCATACCCGTCAATCGAATGCGCTCATCGCCTTTGTAGACTTGTCGCTTATTCGTATCGATTTTAATATTAGCGACATGGATTACCCCAGAACTGGGAATTCCAGAAGCACCGTTTTTATCTACTCGCCGCAGCACCGAGCGAATCCGGGCTTCTAGCTCTTTGGGGGAAAATGGTTTAACTACATAGTCATCAGCACCTAATTCTAGCCCGGTGATGCGATCGGCTACATCACCCAAGGCTGTTAGCATAATAATGGGGACATCTGATTCTTTTCGTAATTCTTGACATACACCATAGCCGTCTAGCTTTGGCATCATTACATCTAAAACTACCAGATCGGGCTCAGTTTTGCGAAAAGTTTCCAAAGCTTCTTCCCCGTCACCAGCCGTCACTACATCGTAGCCAATCATGGAAAGGCGCGTTTCCAAAATCCGGCGAATGCTGGCTTCGTCGTCTACCACCAAGATTTTTTCTTTATGGCTTTCCAAGTTTCTCTAGGCTCCTTGACTAAAAATTTACATGATTAATTTTTAATACCATAATATTAAGATATCATTCCATGAATTGATTTGGAAAAAGCTCTAAATGCCACTATCATTAGTTTCTAGTTTTTTTCAAGAATTAAGTAAATATTAAGATTATTTAATAAGATTTAAGAATGGCAAAGCCAAAAACCTTTTTCACTTGTAACGAATGTGGAGCAGAATCGCCCCAGTGGTTTGGTAAGTGTCCAGCTTGCGGCACTTACAACTCTCTAGAAGAACAAATTTCGATTCAATCCTCAGTAGATGTACCCAGTCGGGGGGGGGTGAGTAGTTGGCAATCAGCTCAAGGCAATGGCAAATCTCACAATAAACCAGCTAAAGCACGGGCTTCTTTAACATTCGATCAAATTACCGATCGCCAAATCGCTCGCTGGGAGTCTGGTTATGGAGAATTAGATCGAGTGCTTGGAGGTGGGGTTGTACCTGGCTCTATGGTGCTGATTGGTGGCGATCCAGGTATTGGTAAATCGACTTTATTGTTGCAAGTATCTAATCAATTAGCACAGAAATACCGCATCCTTTACGTAACAGGTGAAGAATCGGGACAGCAAGTAAAATTACGAGCTTCCCGTTTGGGAGTATCAAAACCCCTAAGTGTGGTTAATGAGGAGAAGGTAACAGTAGTAGTAGATCCTACACTACCCATAGACCCTGACAGTATTGGTGCAGATTTATATGTACTGCCAGAAACAGATTTAGAAGAAATTTTACGGGAAATAGATTCTCTAAAACCAAATGTGGCGGTGATTGATAGTATCCAAACGGTGTTTTTTCCGGCGCTGACTTCTGCACCCGGTTCAGTCGCTCAGGTACGAGAATGTACCGCAGCACTGATGAAGGTGGCAAAGCACGAAGATGTCACCATGCTGATTGTGGGACACGTTACTAAAGAAGGAGCGATCGCCGGGCCAAAAGTTTTAGAACATTTAGTTGATACAGTGTTGTACTTTGAAGGCGACCGCTTTGCCTCCCATCGATTATTACGCACAGTAAAAAACCGCTTCGGCGCAACTCACGAAATCGGCATCTTTGAAATGGTGACAGATGGATTGCGAGAAGTCTCCAATCCCTCAGAGCTATTTTTAGGCAACCGTGACGATCCCGCACCAGGTACAGCGATTGTGGTTGCTTGTGAAGGCACTCGCCCCATTGTTGTAGAATTGCAAGCTTTGGTGAGTCCCACCAGTTACCCTTCTCCTCGACGTGCTGGAACTGGCGTAGACTACAACCGTCTAGTGCAAATTCTCGCCGTCTTAGAAAAACGGGTGGGAATTCCCATGTCGAAGTTAGATTCCTACGTTGCTTCTGCGGGTGGGTTGAATGTGGAAGAACCGGCGGTAGATTTAGGAATAGCGATCGCAATCGTTGCCAGTTTCCGCGATCGCATCGTCGATCCCGGTACAGTCTTAATCGGTGAAGTTGGGCTAGGTGGACAAGTGCGATCGGTTTCCCAAATGGAACTGCGGTTAAAAGAAGCTGCTAAGTTGGGATTTAAAAGAGCGATCGTGCCCAAAGGGACAAAATTTCCTGACTTAAATATTGAAATATTACCCGTTTCTAAAGTCATAGATGCGATTATCGCCGCCATCCCGCATCAAGAATTGACAGCCGACGATTTAGAACCCGATGAAGATGAGTAACTACTGGGGACTGGGAAGTTGTTCCAAAATTTGGGAAGGGTCAAAGTAAATTCCATATTTTTACAAGTGAAAATCCAGTACCAATCCCTTTTACAGACCAGAGGAAAACCCATCATGACAACCCTCACCCAAGACTACCAAATCACTTGGGAAAAACTACCCGATGATTACAAACTCCCAGATGATCCAGTAGACAACATCAACCAACCAGCATTAGCTGCTGCACTCACGGAAAGCCTACAATTAGCCGGAAAAATTTCAGTTAACACCCTAACAACAACTAATTACGGCATTTGTGCCACTCTAAACAACAAAATAGTCATTAAAGCGCCTGATTGGGCTTTTATTGCCAAAATTAATGTTAGTAGAGAAGAATTAACACGCAGTTACACACCTAAATTACAGGGAGATATTCCCGTAGTTGTGATGGAATTTATTTCCGATACACAGGAAACAGAATATTCTATCAAAGCGACATATCCCCCAGGAAAATGGTTTTTCTACGAGCGCATTTTAAAAGTGCTAAACTACATCATCTTTGAGCCAGATAGCGGCAGTATCGAAATGTATCGCTTACACAACACAGAACAGTACATTTTGCAAGAGCCTGATGAAAATCAACGCTACTGGATAGCAGAAATGAATCTTTACCTTGGGGTGTGGCAAGGTACTCGTGAAAACCGCACAGGAAAGTGGTTACGGTGGTGGGATGAACAAGGAAACCTTCTACCTTGGGGAACAGAATTAGCCCAACAGGAACGCCAACGTGCTGAACGACTAGCAGCACAATTGTGGGCGGCGGGAATTGAGCCAGAAGATTAGACTTCCTGTAAATCATTTAGGTTTGCTAGATTTAGCGAAAAATTTGCTAAATCTAGCATTTTTTTATAAAGATGAAATTTTGAATAATACCAATTAAAGCCAAAACTTGAGAGTATTTTTGTTAATTATTATTGCTAATAATACCAAAGCTAAAGCTAATTTATTCCCGTTAAAACTTGAAAATTATGCCACTAGCAAACGACCTATGATTGCTGAACAAGAAGCTGCTCGAACCAAACAAAAAGCAGAACAATTAGTAGAACGTTTACGTCAGTCAAGTGTAAACACTGATGAAGCAGATAAATTATTGTAGCCTTCAAGAGTATTATTTATTACACGCAGTATAATTTTCGGCTTTGAAGAATCACCTAATACAGAAAGCTTTGGTAGCCAGTGCCGAAGTAGCTATCAAATAACAAGACTGGCTCCCCTAAAGATTAATTTTTGAGAGCGATCGCATATTCAGCACTTGAAATACATATAATATTTTATTTGGAGAAGTCTATAGAAACTTTAGTTTTTTCTCAAAAACCATGATGTCACGCTATATCCTTACTGTTCCAAAACTCAATCCTAATTGAGTTGCTAGGAATGAGATGTGGTTCAGCTACAACTTCAAAAGGTGATAACCTGAATATTCGCAGATATTACCGCAGACACTGATTATATCCCATCTGCTAAAATACGTAAGTACAAGTAGTATCATATAGCTACCCCTGTAAAAATTGTCTATTTGGTTACACAAGACCGTTCAAAGATTGTAGAAAAGTGTATTTCCTTGTGTTGATAGTGGTGCTAACCTCAATTTTAAGGATGTTATCAGCCCTTATCTGCTAGAGTTTCTGACTTTCAGCAAACTAGATAATTTATCAACAATAAAATCGCGAGGAGTGCGATGAGATGTCACAGTCGCCTATGACAAGACCAGAAATAGCTGCTGGAACTCTAATTGATAACCGCTATATTATCCAAAAACTTCTGGGACAGGGAGGATTGGGGCGAACTTACTTGGCATTTGACACTCGGCGGTTTAATGAAGCTTGTGTCCTCAAGGAGTTTGCACCCATTGGCACAGGGGAAAGTGGGCTGGAACAATATCGCAACCTATTTAAAAGAGAAGCAAAAATCCTTCATCAATTGCAACATCCTCAAATCCCCAAGTTTTTAGCTTGCTTTGAAGGAGATGGTCGGTTATTCCTAGTACAAGAGTATGTTGACGGCAAAACATATTCTAGGCTGCTGGGAGAACTTCAACGTCAAGGAAGAAACTTTTCTGAAGACGAAGTTATCCAGTGGCTAAAAAATCTATTGCCTGTTTTGGAATATGTCCATCAGCACAACATCATCCATCGAGATATTTCTCCTGATAATATCATGTTACCTGATGGCAAGGATCTGCCAGTGCTGATTGATTTCGGTGTTGGGAAGCAAATTGCTGACATGAACGAGGGGAAAAGTTCTAACCACCAAGTAACATTTGTTGGCAAAATGTCTCTTGTAGGCAAAGTGGGGTATGCACCTCGCGAACAGATTAGCTTAGGTTTATGCTCGGCTTCTAGTGACCTTTACGCCTTGGGAGTAACAGCTATTGTACTACTCACAGGTAGAGATCCATCTTTACTAATGGATCAATACTCACTTGAATGGAACTGGCGTTATTATACTTACGTTAGTGATGAGTTCGCTCAAGTACTTGATTGTATGTTGGCAGATAGACCTAACAAGCGATACCAAACAGCCAGGGAAGTTATCAAAGATTTAGAGCGGATTGGAGAACCAGAAGTAGCGATATCTCCTCCAGTCATACTTGATGATTTGCCTGCTACAGTATTTAATCCTGAATTTCAGGCTATGTCGGCAATATCGCAATCATACAACCAACCTGGAGAAACAATTTTTAGTCCATCTAGTTTACCTGCTAATGTACAAAGTGGGCAAATTGAACAACAACAACCTTCACTCCAACCAGGATTTATTAAACATTGTCAACAAGAATTAGCCTACCACATCGGGCCAATGGCAAATCTGATTATAGAAGAAATATTAGATGAGAATCCTTACATTTCACCTGATCAATTTGTTGAACTTATAGCCAACCAAATTCCTAACTTTCAAGCAGCTTTTGAATTCAAAAAAAGCTTATTTTCATAGATATCTAGACTACTCTGGCAATCCGATTTGATTTCTGTTCGCGCAGCATGGCATAGCCATGATTATTTGCGTAGCAAGGCAATAGTTAAAAAGCCTATTTGAGCTATACTAGATTTTTTCAAAATCAAATATGAGTCCTAGATCAATTTAGAAATAAGTTACAATCATTCAACTATTTCTAATAAGTTTACCTTTGTGAAGGGATGTAAATCTTGGTTATAAAACAATACGGTTCAGTTAGCCATAAAAACCTTAACCTACGATTTCCTTAACTGAACCGTATTGGGCTATAAAACTTAATTACGTTAGTGTAGAGCTTACTCTCACAGAGAAGCCAAGGTACGCGCAGCATCTTGACGAAGAGAGAACGTCATTACTAATTATTTTAATCCCCTGTGCCCCCCTGAGTGCGTTTGATTCTTTTCATTGCCATTTCTAAACTTAACTGCATCCGTTTAAAGGCTCTAGCTAAATTACCGATTTCATCATTAGACATCTGCTCGAATTCAACTTCCATGTGTCCTGTACTAACTTCTTCCGCTATGCGAGTCATGCGTTTGAGAGGAACAACAACCTGTCGATTCAAGAACAAGTTAACTAACAGGATAGTCGCTATAAATATAGTTGATACAATTAAGATAATTAGTAAAGAAGACTGATTTGCTTTGCTGATTACATTCTTTGCCGGTACTGATATAATTTGAGCGCCGACAATCTCATTCAGCTTCCACCCAAATCCATTAGCTGTGCCATAAAGAGTAATCATACTTTGAGGAGCAGCCTCTGGTACGCTATGACACTTCAGACAGCTTTCTTCAGAAACTTTTAAAGGACGAGCAATATAAAAAATATCCCCACTAGGAATTGAGCGAAATCCACTCACTTCTTTAAGGTCTGATTTATTTCTGAATCTTTCTACAATTTCCGTCTCAAAACCGTCAGCCTTATCCCGCAGATTTGTGGGATTGAGTGTTGCTTCTTTATAAAAGAAATCACGATATTCTGTTGTTTTCCGTAAAATCTCAAATACCTCCCGTGCTGAGTATCCAGGTACGGTTTGTGGCAAAAACTCAGTAGCCAATTTATCAACTAGCTCTGGATTCACTTGGGTACTGGTGTATTTACGAACAGAACTCATTGTTTGAATGAGAATGAGACCGGTAGAGCTAATATCTTGTTTAGCATTCTCTCTAAGCAAAGAAGAAAGAGCAAATCCACTCAAGCTCAAACCGAATGTCAGAATTACCAGTAGCAGAATTGTAAACTTTTGTTTCAGATTCAGATTCTTTAGCATAATTACAGATTACCTACAAGTCAAATTATTATGAACAAATATAGCGAAAGTCATCGTTTACTCTAACATGAGCAATCAACTCTCATACTTTGATCTAAAGGCAAAGTTTCGCTAAAGCTATTAGGGTATACACAACTTTATACTATTAGTAATTATCGAGGTTAATGAAAATGTTCTCTAAGTAACTAACTTCCAAAAATCTACAACAGCAATTCAAATGGAATTCCCAAAAATTCGGGTTGGCTGTTTTGATACTGTGCCAAAATAAATACCAGCAATTGTCAAATATTACTAATGGTGTGGAATGCAGGAAAGTCTTTATTCGGGGGACGCTACATTATCGAAAGCCAACTAGGTGAAGGCGGAATTGGCATTACTTATCTTGCCAGAAATCAACGGAATCAACTGCGAGTGATTAAAACCCTTAAAGAAGAAATCCTGAACCACCCCGCCTGGATACTCCACCGAAACAAGTTACGGCAAGACTTCCGTGATGAAGCAGTTAGGCTGGCTGTGTGTCACCATCCCCATATAGTAGAAATAGAAACCATCTTCGATGATGGGAATTTGCCCTGCATGGTGATGGAATACATCGAAGGCGAAGACTTAGGACAGTACTTAAGACGGGTTGGAGTGCTATCAGAAGCTGAAGCGCTGCTCTACATCAGACAAATTGGCGACGCTTTGACACTAATCCATTCTAAAGGATTGCTGCATCGGGATCTCAAACCACGCAACATTATGATCCGCATTGATAAATCTGAAGCAGTGCTGATAGACTTTGGCATCGCTAGAGAATTTATTCCTAATGTAATTCAAAGACATACAGTGTATCGCACTCCTGGTTTTGCCCCACCTGAGCAGTATGAATCAGAAGCGCCACGAGGAGAATACATTGATATCTATGCTTTAGCTGCTACTCTGTATAATTTGCTTACCGGAGTGATACCGACAAGTGCAGATGATAGACGGCACAATATTAATTTAGAACCACCACAATATTTTAATCCCAACATTAGCAATAGGGTAAATCAAGCTATTATGTGCGGCATGGATTTGGAGTCAACCTATCGTCCCCAATCTGTGCAGGAGTGGTTGGATTTATTGGGCCCTGAAAACGAGAAAAAGATAGCACCAGCAACATCCACCTTAGTGATAACGCCCAAAGTAAAATTACCTCCACCTGTTGTATTAGACCAGCAAAACTGGCAATGCGTACAGACCCTCAGAGGTCATTCTAGTATGGTTCATGCGATCGCTATTAGTCCAGATGGACAATTGATTGCTAGTGGCAGTAATGACCATACTATTAAACTTTGGCAACTGGGTACTGGCAAGCTAGTGCGTCAAATGGGTCGTTGGTCTTCTGGTCATTCTAGTATGGTTAATTCCGTCGCCTTTAGCCCAATCTCTTCAAACTTTTCTTATCAAGGAGATTCTGGCAAATCTGGGGGAGTTACAGACCTGAACCGGGGAATCTTAGCTAGCGGTAGTTGGGATAACACCATCAAATTGTGGGATGTAAACACCGGAAAAGAAATTCGCACTCTCACTGGTCATACTAACTGGGTGAATTCTGTTGCCTTTAGTCCAGATGGCAAGTTTCTTGTTAGTGGTAGTGCTGACTGCACAATTAAACTATGGCAAGTAAACACTGGTATAGAAATTCAAACTCTCACAGGTCATTCCGACTCAGTTTCGTCAATCGCTTATTCTCCGAGAACGGCTACAACGACGAACAGCCAGGATAGACAGCTTGTGGCTAGTGGCAGCAATGACTACACCGTCAAACTGTGGCAAGTATACACAGGCAGAAACATCTACACACTTACAGGTCATTCCTTCTTCATCAACTGTATCGCCTTCAGCCACGATGCAGAAATGATTGCTAGTGGCAGTGGTGACAACACAATTAAATTGTGGCATGTAAATACAGGCAGAGAAATTCGCACTCTCAGTGGTCATTCTGATTCAGTTTGGTCAGTTGCCTTTAGCCAGGATAGGCAATTTCTCGCTAGTGGCAGTTGGGACAACACTATCAAACTGTGGCATTTACACAGTGGTAGAGAAATCAGCACACTTACAGGGCATTCTAGCTATGTTCGATGTGTCGCCTTCAGTCCTGATGGACAAACCCTAGTGAGCGGTAGTGATGACGATACTATCAAGATTTGGCGACGGGGGAAATGAAGAAGTAGGGGAACGAGAGAGCAAAATCTACCTTATCCCCCTCTACATCTTCTAGCCCTACGATAGAACTGCGATCGCCCCAAATTTGTGACAATAATCACGGCAACCGTGATTATTGAACAATAAATAATTTTATGGGCTTTGGTATTGGTGATTTATTTTGGATTTTCCTGCTTCTAACTTCTTTGCAACCCCTTTGGCAAAAACGTCAAATAGAATATCGCCGCTTGCGTGCTTTACAAGAATTCCAACAAGAACGCAAAAGTCGGGTGATTTTGTTGATTCACCGCCAAGAGTCTATTAGCTTTCTGGGAATTCCCATATCTCGCTACATTACTATCGAAGACTCAGAACAAATATTACGAGCTATTCGCCTCACACCCCCAGATGTGCCAATTGACTTAATTTTGCACACTCCTGGTGGTTTAGTTTTGGCAACAGAACAAATTGCTAGAGCATTAATTCGCCATCAGGCAAAAGTCACAGTCTTTGTCCCGCACTACGCGATGAGTGGCGGTACAATGCTTGCCCTGGCCTCTGATGAAATTATTATGGATGCTAACGCTGTTTTGGGGCCAGTTGATCCCCAATTGGGTAATTACCCCGCAGCAAGTATCCTAAAAGTAATTGAAGATAAACCCATCAGTGAGATTGACGATCAAACTTTAATTATGGCCGACCTCTCACGCAAAGCAATTCAACAGGTACAGAGGTTTGTACGAACTTTGCTTAAAGACAGTATACCCAAACAAAAAGTTCTACCAGAAAATATCGAATCGATTATTGAAGCCTTGACAACCGGGCGCGTCACCCACGATTATCCCATAACTATTGAAGAAGCAACAGAAATGGGGCTGCCCGTAACTGTCGGACTGCCCCATTCTATTTATGATCTCATGGACTTGTACCCACAGGCGCAAGGAGGGCGACCAAGTGTGCAGTACATTCCGATGCCTTACAATGACCCCCGTCCAATTCTACCTATACCCAAGGGTAGACCCTTAGAAGAACCAAATCAGATGACTTGAGGGTCTTTGGGTAGGGGTTTTTGTGGAGACTAGGGTGTAGCCGTTGGTGTAGCCGTTGGTGTAGCCGTTGGTGTAGCCGTTGGTGTAGCCGTTGGTGTAGCCGTTGGTGT
>NZ_JAAGOG010000242.1:0-10169 GCF_010747425.1 Nostoc sp. UIC 10630 | reverse complement strand
ATGTCCTCGAAGGCGAGATCACGCTCATTGAAGGAGACACAAAGACTGTATTACGTCCTGGCGACGCTGCAACTTTTAAAGCAGGAGTGGCGGTAGGTCACTTCCTTGAGAATCGCAGCACCAAGGCAACGCGATGCCTAGTAGTCGGCAACCGAGCGGCAGTAGACACAATCACGTATTCTGACCTTGATCGGGTGTGTCACCGCGATCGATCGCTACCAGACGACATCTGGACTAACAGTTTGGGAGAACCTGCTCCGAGTCCCTACTAGCAATAATTGCAGGATGCTTTTTGTAGTTCTCATAAAGATGGCATTTTGAATTTGACACTGCCTGAATCCGAGCAAAAAAAATAACAAAGTTGTCAAGGTTAATCTTGAACATCCTCATTAATGGATGTTCTAGCTATCATCCACCAATAATATCCAGCAGGCAGCAACATTGCCTTACCAGCACAACGGTGTAAAAAAACTAGTTCACCCCGGTGCATAACTGAACAGCCACAAATTTACCATGCAGATGAAAACTCAAGAAAACAAACACAACTTCCGTTGGCAGCGTATTGGGTTAGCCATAGCTTTCAGTGCAGTAGTTGTCATGCTTACTGGAATTGCTGTTGACAGATGGCATGTTAGAAATGGATGGTGCGCGAGATTTTTAGCCAACGGACAACAGAAAGTCTTTTACGGTGATGATTGTTGGAAATAAAATTATCATTGGGAAAAATCGGTAATTCAATGTCAAGCGATCGCGATCGCACTTTGGCCCAATAGCTGCTGAAGATTGCACTCAGAATTTATCGGGGGAAGCTCATGAACAATCAACCGAATCACAAAAACTTTAGCCCACAAGAAACGCCATGTCATATCTGCGGTTCACAAAATTTTGTTTGGGGTCGTACCGTTGGAGAATCAGTAAGTCAGTGGGTGTATTTCCGTGCTGATGGGGCTGTGTGGGGAGAAGGTGAAAAGCTGCGGACACGGAAATGTAGAGATTGTAACAATGTTCAGTTATTTACGTATGATTAGCTGTCAAGACAAACGAAACTAGCCTTGAAGCTAAAACCAGCACTCTAGTTAAAATTTGTCGCAGATTTCAAGCAGGCGCAGATCCACCAAGCGCATTTCTGTAAGCATCAGCAGTTTCTGTGCCAAAACCACCAGCTTGAGCATGACGGAGTAGCGATTGTACTATCGGCATCGCAATACTCATGCCAAATAAGGCATTGAAACCTGCAATAACCACTGGTGCAGATAATACAACTGTAAATTCTGGAAATAACGCTAATACAGCCACCAAGATCAGAAAAACAATTGATGTCGCAATGCCTGCTGCTTTTGCAGCTTCTACAATTAAATTTTTATACTCTTCAACAGTAATGTCGCCCCGATAAAGATCCAAGGAGTATGAAATCGCTGTGACTATAACTTGGGTGAGAATAGCGGTTCCTGTAGCAGTAATCCCCAACTTAGCAATTGTTCCAGAATTGCTGACAATAGAATCTACGGCATTGTAAACCCGAATATAAAACTGCTCCCCAACAGTCATAACCTTGGCTCCGCGACGCAGATTATCAACACCCACTTCCCACAGGATGTTGTCAGCACCATTTGAGCCACCTTGAGAGCGTGGAATGATATGGCTACCATGTTTATCGCTTAAGAATTCACGGATAGTCCGTTCGTTAGCTCCAAGCTTTGATGTACCGGGAATTTTCTCAAAAAGCTTCATTATATCTGCGTCAGAGCGAGGTAAATCTCCTACTCTTAGACCAGCACGATACCTGAATCTATTGGCAATCTTGGGCATTTCTACGGCTAATTCCGCCGCAGTCGAAGGCAGCTTTTGCAATGCTTCGGCTATGGACAGACTCGAAGTACTCACACCAATAGCAGTTGTTTCAAATGCTTTACTGATATTTTGTACAGCTTGAAAACCCTGCTGTGCTGTTGCAGGTAAATCACTAACCGCATTAATACTTGAGCTAGTAATCTCTACAGCAGTATTTTTAATTCCATCAACTACTCCTTCTATCCCCTTTGCTGTATTATTTGCTGCTTCTTGCGCTTTATCTTTGAGCGTATCCGCCAAATTTCGTGCTTGGTTAATGAAATCCATGTTTTAGTGAACTGTTGTTTTGAAGATTTGTATTTAGTTCAGCTTCTCCCCCCAAAGCTAAGAACCACATCAGCATTAATCATGAACTTTCAGAGGGATATTTAAAGAGATAGTAAGGAATTTATAAATTTAGGTTGTGCTAATTTAAAAATTGAACTATGGAGCTAGTTTAGCTGTTTTATTAACTATTTAGGTAGTTTTTTTATGGATACAGCAATCAGCATTATATGAGCCAGTTTTTAGCTTCGGTATTCTGTGCTTGAATTGAACAAAGAAAGTGATCGCTGCTCATCAAAGGGATCAATCTGCATTTGATATCTTTTAAGTCGGCAAATAGCAGATTAACTCTCGAATAACAATTTTTCTAACCTTTTTACTGCGACTGATGTAAGTAAAATTGTTATTGGTTTAAACTTATCTAACGTCAACTGTTTTGCAGAGGTAATACAGATGTGGGAATGTTGCAAATGCCATGAGCAGAATGAAGAAACTTTCTCTTTCTGCTGGAATTGTGGTACCTCAAACGATGGAATCGAGGACAAGTCATTCCAGGGAGTTGACGAAATTGCTCCTTCTAGCATTAAAGGTCAGCCAGTCTTAGTCACATCAACAGGGCTAGCCGAGTATCCAGATCAACAAGAAGTTGAACTTTTGGCGTGTGTTAAATGTGGTTCTGAAAATATAATTCCAAACGTTCGTATTGTCACCCACACAGAAGAGTTTAAAAAGGATCTGCAAGTAGAAATTTACGAAAATCCAAAAGCGCTCATATTTAAAGGAACTCACACTGGGACATTAACAGCATATATTTGTGGGCAGTGCGGTTATACAGAAATGTATATCAGCAATCCCCAATACTTACTCAATCAGTACAAGAAGAATAAGAAAAATTAATTGCCGATAAAACCTCTATGAATGTGGATATCAAGAAATAACTAAATCAAAGGGGAATACCCATTTCGGTACTGGGAGCGGGATCGGCTGTGATAATTTGTTTTGGGGAAAACTTAGTTTCCGTAATATAAGCAGGCCAGCTTAGGGCTAACAACCCTCCTAGAGAATGCCCGAAAATATAGAAATCGAAGTCTACCTCGTCAAATTTGGGATTATCTTGGCATAGCTTTCGCCAAGAGTCAGAAGTTAGGCCAATCGCCCTTTCCATCCAGACTGAAGGGCATAAAGAAGACTTAACCCAACTGTAGAAATCAATTTGACGAGATTCTTGCTATATTCGGGACTAAATAAGTAGATAAGTCTGACAATTAAGATAATAACCACTAAAGCCAAAGCAATAATCAAGCACTTTAGAGGGCTAGGTTCATTCTCATCTTCCCGAATTCTATGAAATTCCTCAGCCTTTCTTTTTTGTTGAACAAATTTTTCGGTTGATGGTGTTTTCCTTTGGGTGATTGTATCGATCACCATTTGATACCAAAAATATAGGTGACGTTTGTTTTGACTAGGAATCAATTTGTTTTGATCTAGCTCATCGGGATAGTCACTGTTTTGGAAGTCGGGAAAGAACACATAATAACCTTTTTTGGCTAAGGCTTCTAAGTGCGCTTCGTAGAATTTCGGCAGACATAAAGCGAAACCATGCAGGTAAGTGATTAACTTCCGTTTTCCCTTTTCGTCACGGTAAGGAGAATCAGGAACGAAGACTTGAATAAAATCCCCTCGGATATGACTACCGCTTTGATAGATAGTGTATCCTTCTTGTTTGCTAGTGTATTGCCACTCGAAATTGGTATCTGGATTGGTAGCATTTTCCATCGATTTATTTTCCTATTGCCAATACGACGTTTGAAGATTTGAAATTAGGGATGGCTACGCTCACCGCAGACATCATATCTTACTAAAAACCCAGTCGTTGTGACCGGGCTTTTGCGGGGCTATATTCCCCTGTCATTTATACTTAAGCATTCTGATAGTTACTACCACTTTGGTGCTAGTAATTTCGGAAAACTTTAAACACGTTCCATAAATGCGATGACCAAGCTTTTACAGTGCTGCAACCTAATGGTGTACTCGCAATACCAAAGTCTCACAAGGCAACTGAAATTATTCACTGCGCTGAGTGTTCCAAACCTGGATAACATCGTAATGACGCAACAGAATAATCAAATTAATTGCATCTACCAAAAATTCTTTTCAATAGGCTCTGAACCAATCAGAAAATCAAAATTACCTTCACCCCTGCTTTTCTTCAATGTTTCCATGATTTTTTTCGGGTTATCGTGGGGGCCATTCACATAAAATGGTTTCCCGTCACGACCACATTCAATACATATACTCCCATCCCATTCTCCGATGTGCGAACGCGATTTAGAAAAGTCTTTGTGTGGTTGAAATCCTAAGCTTTCTGCATATTCGTAAGCACTAAATATCATCCCTTGGGCAACTTCAAGGGAAACCTCTTGCGGTTTTCCGGGAAATGGCTCGAATAGTGATTCTGTAAATTCTTTAAATTTTATCCTGTCTACTGTGCGTGGTGCTATGGTATCTTTAACGCCTAAGCACCATATATCTAAAAGATAACTACAGACCGTGATTTGATTGTATCGAGCAACTCTTGCAATCACTACCAATCCTAAACCGCGATCAATATCATCATTGTTTTTTACAGGTAGGAATTTTGTCAGCAGATTTTTGATGCTGTTTTCTGGTGGGATTTTCGGTAACAATTGGATAAGACTCTCGCTTGCTAAACACTGATATACCGGGTCTAGCTCTCCTTTTGTCAATCTATCTAATGTAGTTTGCTGTGCTTGATTTTGAATCGCTGCATTGACATCTGACACTTTAATACCCAATTTCCGGGCTATTTGTTTGGGTGTTAAATTCAATGCCCGTAAATCCATTATTTCTTGTTGTTGCGTTCCTGTCATAAATTACTACTTTCTACAAACAACCGGGAGCAGAAATATTAAACCACAGCAAGATTATATTAGTTTAATCTAGAACGGCAAAACTAACTGGAGAGGTGAGACTAAAGGCTTAATTACGTATGCGTCTTAGAAAATATCAAATAGAGTATACTATACTTCCAACCTACCTCTAGCAAGTTTTACCGCTCTAGATTAATTCAAATGCTCAGTTCAAGATGGATTTTGGGAATTGAGCTTCGCTTGACTAATTGCATCCAATAAAAACAAACCCATATCTTTGATATATAGCTTTTTGGACACTAAAACCAAATAGTTCTTGACTGAAGGTTAGCCAGAGTTTATCAATAATCAATAAGTCTTTATAGGGAAAATTAGAAATATCTACTGGTCTAAAATATCTATCGTTTTCTCTATTAACCACTTTAAGCATTGCATAGAAAGTTAGTTCATCAGCTTCTTGCCAAAAGCCATTTTCAAGCAAATTTTGAAGTATTGTGTAATCAAATTTATCAGTAACAAGAGAGTTTTCCTCTAGTTGCAAAAAATCGCTCTGTTCTTGATAAGCTACTTGATAACTATTTTGTTTAAAGGCAGCGTTGTCTTTTAAGATTTTAGAAATATCTTGATGTTCATTATTTAATGGATAACTTACTTTTCTAAGTATCTCATTATGTTTATCTATTAAATTTTTGTAATATTGGCGTTCTTGATCTTGAAGCCGCCAATTAAAAAAATCTAATAAATCAAGTATAGGTTTTATCACTTGTTCAGACTCATCCTTTCCGATTTTACACCAATTAGCGAAATGTTCACAGTTATTGAAAACCAAGTGATAATTGCGTTCTCCTATTCTACTTTCTGCACGCATAATCACAATATCTGAAACGTCAGAATTATTATATTGCTTAACATAAACTTTTTGACCCTGGCTAAAATCCTTTAAAGGAATTTTACAAATATCTGTACCTGAGTAATGAATTGCTTTTCCATCGCCGCAATCAATACCATGATGAGTATATGGAACAAAGCCATAGTAGCGTTCAACATAAATGTGATCTCCTTTTCCCATAAAATTTAATCTTAGATAATGTCTATTAAATAAGTTTTAAGCTACCCTTTCAACTCATGCACACACTGCCATTCCTGCTGAGTAATCTTGTAATTGGTAGCATTGGGCTGACGAATCACAGAATGATTTTTCAGCACAGGGTCTTGTTTTAAGTTTTCCCGTAAGAGAGGCTTTTCTAACAACTTGCTGGTAAATCGAATCTTTGCACAAGGTTTAACACCAATGCGGCTGGTATCTATCCAATAGCCAATATCAGGTGGGTTTACAATAATTTTGGGAGATTCAATAATCTCTGCAATTGCATAGATTCCCGCCTTATCCCCAGACTTCCTTTTTCCTTTCTCGGTACTCCATCGCCAGCAACCATGTCCTTTGCATAGCGGGTTGCAAGCCACGGCATCTGCTCAAAATCGCGGATGCCATCTATGATGCGATAGTATTTGGGGTTGTTTTGCAGTTGCTTCTAACTTTTGTAAAGCTTCAAGTATCTTTATGTTTAATAGAAACTAAACGCAAGACGTTTTGATTTTTATTCACCTTTAGCTTTTTTTTAACTTTTGTTTGTGGACGAAATAACTGTATTCCTCTTGATTGGGTTAATACATAAAGTCCTCTATACACTTTTTTAAATTTTTTCAGTGATAAACTCATGTATTGTGCTATTCCCTCTTCAGTGATATCTTGAAAAATAGTTCCAGAGGATACCCCTGCTAAACCTCGCACAGCACCTGCAAGAATTCCATATTTACATTCTGCTATGTTTTGAGGATTGAGGAAGTATTCTACTGATTGGGATAAAGCACTTAGTTCTTTACGATTCGCCTTTTCTTCTTTCCAATAATCATACCAACAACCGTGTACCTGCCAGGGATATCCTAAACTGTTAAAGAAAACTGAATCTCCGTTACCGTTTGTATGATAATAAACAGTTTTCCCACATTTCTTACATTTGGTTGGGTAGGTCTTTGCTTGTACTTTATCCTTTGATTGTTTGCATTGTTTTTCATTACTATTAAGTAAGCTAGATATATTTCCATGAATATAAACACCAACATCTCCTCCAAAACCACAATTACAATCTGAGGGGTGATTCCAAGCATTACATGGCATATTATTAGAGTTTAAAAGGTCAAAGATGCAGTAAGAGAGTAAGCGATGTAAATGTTAAAGCAGCATTATTCAGTGCAAAGTTAATCTATCTCCAATCATTCTTCTTCATCTGTCACATCATTGAATGCGGAATCATCCACAGCCAATACAGGCTTGCCCATAGCAGCTTCAATTTTGGCAAGTATCATCCGTTGACGCGATGCCATAAAACCCTCAAAGTCGTCTTGTCGCAGTGTTATTGCGTCGATTTGGTGAGTTGCTAGAATTGCATTCATACCTGCATCGTCTAGCTGAACACTGTCATGCTTTTGAAGTTGAACCAAATATTCACTTGGAGCTTTACCGCCAATCATCCGATTTGCTTTAAACGATATGGGAGTTTTGTTGAGGATAGAGTTGTAGCGAGATGCGGGAATACCCTGCTTGTCACACCAACTTTTGGGGAAAATGTGATGAATATCTAGTCTGCGTTCTTCCCAATCGCTTTCATCCAAATCCCGAATAGTGGACTTCCAAAAGAAATCTTGAGAACCTTCACGTTGAATCAAGGTATTGATACCCTTATATGCAGCACTAGTTCGGGAACGCAAAGTCCCTAAACGTGCAGGTTGAAAATTAGCATCCCGAACAGTTGCAGGTTCGTGCCCACTGTCCTCAATCCAGTCTATAAGCTCTTGAATATCCAAAGCCATGCGAGTTTCAACTGCCCCGCCGTACAATTCGCCAAGGATACCGCACCAGAACCAACGGGCGATTTTGTCGTGGATTTTCGGTTCCAGCCAGCGATCGCCCAGTAATGCCATGACTGCGGCAAGAGGGATAAGTTGAGTGCGATAAGGCAAATCGCCAGTTGAGAAAAACGATTCCTGACGTAGAAATTTTGCAGCTTTCCAGTAACCTTGCACAAGAGGTTGTTTCCATTTTTGGAAAGCATCTACAGGTAAAGATAGAACGGCTTCGCGCTTGGCAGTCACACCTGTTATTTGCTTGCCTGTTTTACCTGCTTTTAAGTCTTCTCGTCGTTTTTCCAAAGTGTACAGTAGCGTTAATCCCTGGAAAAACTCTGTCGGTTCAACTTCATGTAATAAACGTTGTTTTCTAAGGTACGGTTGAATCCCTTCAATTCCTTCTTGAATATTACCAAACCATTCATCCCGCAAGTTGATATTATCAGCAGCATAGGTGGCAGTTAAAAGTTCAAAGACCGAGAGATTAACGCCACCAGTATTTACTTTCTCAAAGACAAGACAAACAGCTTCCTTCTTATTGTTGCGATTGAGTTCAATGATGGGTAGCTCATAATAACGAAATTCATCAATAACTTGGGTACGAAATTCTAGATAGCGACTCAATTTATTTGAGCCATGATTTGCATCGTACTTATTTAATCCAACTTCCCAAGCACCTGTGTTGAGAATTTGATTACAAGGAAAGTAGAAGCATTCATATTCCTTTTCTGGCGTACTGAGGTCAAGTTTGACATCACGCCCAAAGTTTTCTTTTTGAATGCGATTTGCATCAATGCTAATAATCGCACTTTCGTAATGTTCTGGTCCTAATAAGGCCGTTTCAATATCAATATAGTAATAACGCTGTACTATTTTTTTCTTAGAGTCACGGGTTTGAACAGGTTGCTTAAATATTAATACTTGCGTTAATGAAGTCAGCCGTTGTTGCCCATCGAGAATAAGCTTTTTCAATTTATCAAGTGTTGCTTGTGTTGGATCTACTCCCTCAACAGGCCGAGCTTTAAACTTAGCATCACCACCAGCCTCAAGCAGCATAATTGCTCCCACAGGGAAAGAACGCGCAATACTGACTAACAGTGAACGAATGTGTTCATCATCCCAAACCCACCCCCGTTGAAAATCGGGCAGTTGAATCTCACCAGATACAATGTCATCTAGTAAATCTTTTAAACTTGTTTTTGTAGAATCAAATGTAGACATAAAAAAGTCAGACTCCAGGAATTCGACATAAGATATTTCTTGTAACCAAGCTTTCAAATTGCATTTGCAAAGCAATAGCCGTTACTGGGTCATTAAGTAATACACCAGCTTCGATATTGCGCTCGTGAGCCGCTTCTGTAAAATTGGCAGAGGTCACAAGCACACGCTCCTGATCTACAACAACACATTTGGCGTGTAAACAAGCTTTTGATTCCACACCCACCGTAAGCGATCGCGGATCGTGAAAAACTTCAGGTAGTCTTTTCCCTGGCCAAATATCTTGGCGAAAACTACTGGCAAACTCCCACAGCAAAGTAGATGTTGGCACTTCACTGTTGTGCGGTCGGCTGACGTTAAGAAACATACGCACATTTAATTCTGGGGTTAAATCCATTCGTTCTGCCAGCACCATAAATAACTCTCGTGCTTTTTGTCTTTTATCAATAGCAAAGCTAGAAATCAGAACACTTGTTTTGGCAGTGCTAAACAACTCGCGCACAACAACACCAGTATCGCGGCTTTGAGAACCAGCAATTTCTGGGCCAGTCCAAACCAAATCAACGCGATCGCTCACAGCTTGAGATGTACTTCGTTCCTCTGCCAAAAGCCGCAGCGTATAAGCAATATGCTGAGAATGTACGCCAATGACATTAAGGCGGTTGAGTTCATCAACTATGTCTCGATTTAAAGCCGCAGGGATGTAGTTCGCTACATTGGATGTGGAAAAGGGTGGGGAAAGTCTGCCAGTTTCTAAAGCGACTGCCAAATTAATGAGGGTTGGACGACTGAGGTTGAGAAAACCCATTAAACAAGTACCTGATCTGGAAAGAATTCTGCTCCTAGTCCTTCAACAGTAGCCACAACCAATGCTCGGTCGAGAAACTCATTGCGGCGTTCGCAGGAAGTTTCCGCGATCAGTAAGCATCCATGACAAGCAGATCCGTGTAAAAATCTGGCGTTGCATAATAGCTGTTCACGCAGCAATTTTGCTCGTTATGAGTTAAGAGAAACAGCATGAACTAGATATACAGACTG
>NZ_JAAGOG010000241.1:0-10189 GCF_010747425.1 Nostoc sp. UIC 10630 | reverse complement strand
GCCCCTCTCCCTCATCTGCCCAATCCCTCATACTCCCTAGTTCATCTTTTAAGAGGTGGTTGCGTTTGTTTGGGTGCTACAGGGGCTTGGGATGCTGGTGGGTTGGAAATACCAGGATTGATAGGACTGATGCCTTGCCCGGTTGGAGGCTGACTTACACCAGGTAAGGGTACGGAATTAGGTGCTAAGGGAAATTTAGGGGTAATATTCCCTTCGGGATTGATGCCTGGAACTGGCGCTATACCAGGATTGACTGGGAAAGAGGGGATATTAGGCTGATTGAGTGAGTTTGTGGGTGGTTGAGATGGGCCAGGAATAATTCCCAAAGAAACGCGATCGCCTCCTACTTGCCGTAGCAAATCCAATGTCTCAATCACATCATTATAAGTTGCTGTCCGCGAAGCATTTAGCACCACAACAGCACTGGGGTTTCCTTGAAGATACTGTTTTAACTTGGCTCCTAAATCGTCGCGTTTTACAGGCTGTTTTTCTATGTAAGTATTGCCAACGGCATCGATAGTTACAATGAGACTTCCACTCTGTGATGTTATTGCAGATACTGTACTAGGGCTGGCTTTGGGCAAATCAACATTTATTGCCTGTTGCCGTGTAAATTGTAAAGCCGCTAACAAAAAAAACGTCAGGATACAAAAAACGACATCAATTAAAGGGATGATTTGAATTTGGACTTCTTCAATTGGGGTATGTAGATTAACTTTCATTTTCTCAATTTAATCGCCTGCTTGGGGGTTAACTTATTGACTAATTAGGTAAATTCGGGGGTTCAGGAGGTTCAGGCAACCTAGTCTTTCCTGGCTTGCGGGGTGGAGTGAAATTTTCCCGGACAATTGGTGATGTAATATTACTAAAATCAGGGGGGGACTGGCGGTAGAGTAATTCCATCTCATTCCCTGCCTTCCGAAAAACTTTGACTTGGTTAACTACAAAACTTTGAAATAGGCGATAAAATACCAAGCTAATAATGGCAACTATTAACCCAGTTGCCGTACTAATTAAGGATTCACCAATACCAGTAGTCACCCCGGCGGTAGATTCAGTTCCCAAATCGCCAATCCGAATTGAGCGCAGAGAGTGAATTAGACCTAAAACAGTACCCAATAATCCCAGCAGGGGCGCGAGGGCAATCACAGCTTCTAAAAGCTTTTCGCCCCGCCGCATTCCAGCCAATTCATCTTCTGCTGTAGCCTCAAGTGCTAGTCGAAAGGTTTCCACATCAGTTTTTTGAAAACCTAAGGGGGCATAAAGAAAACGCCCGACAGGTTGATGGCTTGCTTGTTTGGCAATGTCAGCAGCTGCTTGCCAATTGTCTTGGGCAGCATCCAGAATGCGATCAACTATTTGCTTTTCCTGAGTCAAAATTCGCAACCAGAACCACAGACGCTCAAAAATCACACTCAAAGATAGAATCGACAGGACAAGTAAAGGCCACATCGCTGGCCCGCCCTTATAAAATAAATCTAAAATATCCACTGTTTAAGTTTCCTCCCTCCATGATTAGAGCAAATGTGCTAAGGCATTTTAATTCTAGAGATTAATGCAAAATGAGGGACTTCCAAAATATAAATTTCTCGAAAAGCTAAAAAGATAGTGTAAGCATGGGGTATTGGACTTAGACTAGTGGACAAACTTGCTGCTGGGTTGCCATAATCCCGAATTAATACAATCACTGTCTAATTTGTCAAACCCTTGCGGTATTAAACTCTTATGGATAATTACAAAATAGGTTTTTGATGACAGATTACGAGTAGCGTCTTCCCGACTAACTAGGGCGGTTATTCGCACCGGGAATTTTTAGGATTATTTGTCAAAATTAAAGATAACTGGAGGTTCAAAATATGAAATTTTCAATCCAATCACTTTACACCTGGTATCGCGATGTGCTTCGTAACCCCAAGTACCGTTGGTGGGTAATTTTAGGAACGTTGGTCTATTTGGTCAGCCCATTTGATGTTCTCCCAGATTTTATACCCGTTGTGGGGCAAATTGATGATGTTTTCCTTTTGACTCTGCTAGTTTCTGAGGTGTCTGGGCTAGTAATTGAGGGATGGAAGGCTCGTAAGGGTGAGGTGGGTGCTGAAGTACCTAATAACACAGAGGGTTCTACGTCTACTGCAAGCACAATTGATGTTGATGCTGTTTCGGTTAAGTAGATTTAATAAAACCCCTGCTTTTGGAATGGAGGTGGGGGATATTTTTTTTTAACGCAAAGGGGCGCGGAGGGAAGCGCAAAGGTTCGCGGAGGGGGAGTTAGAGGTTGTTGGCTACGCGTTTGATGCCTTCTTTGAGGTGGAGGACGTTGAAGTTGAGGAGTAGTACTAGTTTGCAGTTTGCGAGTTTGAGATAGGTTAGGAGTTGAACTGAGTGAATCGGGTGGAAGGATTCTACAGATTTAATCTCTACAATTACTTGGTTTTCGACCATCAAATCTAATCGATAAACGCAATCCAATTTCACTTCTTGGTAAACCAAAGGCAATGGAATTTGCTTGCCAACACTCAACCCGGACTTCTTCAACTCATAATCCAAGCACTCCTCATAAGCCGACTCCAACAAACCAGGCCCCAAAGCAGTATGAACCCTCATCGCACAACCAATAATCACCCCACTCAAATCATTCTCTCTCATCCTCTGCGCTCCTCTGCGTTTCCTTTGCGCCCCTCTGCGTTTAAAAATCCTTCACAAATTCCGTCAAGAACCTAAACGCCTTCAAAATATAACTAGCGCAATCTCTAGGAGAAGTATTGTAAAACGATCGCCACGCACTTGCCTTATCCTCATCATAGCGATCGCTGCGTTGACTATGATTTTCTAGCCACGCCAATCGCACTGCGTGTCCAATCAACACATCTAACACAATATATTCTTCGATTTGCAGCTTGGGATTATTAGCTGCGATCGCTCCTAATTCGATTAATGCTTCAATATTAACTTGGCGGTATTCTGGAGCTTCGATTTTATTCAGCAAATGCTCAACCAAGAGAGCAAAATTTCTTTCCCCTGCTGTCATCTCGGATAACATTATCTCACTATCTAAACGATTGCGGCGCTCTAGTTTATCCCCAATTACTAGACCCTTGCAATGTTGCATTAATAGCCAAACCTGCTTGAAAAAGTCTTTTGGTACGCGCCCCGTCGCACCTTCGGCTTGGCGAAACCGTCGCCAACCACCTGGCGGAACTTCTATCCCTTCGGCGATTCCTGGTAACACCACCCAAGCAATATCACTTTCTTTTTGCTTGACGTGCAGTGATTCTTGCTGACGCAACAGGTTACTCATGCCAGTATATCCAGTTAATACCTGACGCAAGCGCATTTTCACTTCAAAGGGTGAAAGTTGCATTAGGCGATCGTAAGCTTCATCTTGAGTGACATGCAATTCTCGCGCTAGTTCACTGGTTATTAACAGGATGAGATAGCCGACTCTCAGCGTTAGTAGTCCCTGGAATAGTTCGGGTTCTGAGCGAATTAAGATACCAACATAGATTAAAATCTCTTGAGTGAGGACGCGATCGCGGATATCTTCACGACAAAAATGATTAATTTTATCGGCAATTTCATCGTGAGACATGGGTACGCTAATCAAGGACGCTTCACTGTAAGCTTTACCCACAGAAATTTGCTTACCTCGCACCAAAATACTTGTGACTGCATCTGATAGGCTGATATCAACCATTTGGCGTAACCCCGCAGCCCGACGTACCACAGCCCAAATACCTAAATCTCCAGCTTTGGTATACACTTCATCGAGTAAATCGGCTACGGTGACAGGATATCCTGGGCCGCCATACCCCGTATCAAAGTTCATGCCTTGCAAGCGAGTTAAGGTTTGCAATAACTCAATTTGCTCGTAAATATTCTCTGATGAGCGTAAATAAGAAAGTAATAATGCAAAGTTAGTTTCATACTCCATCTGAAATTCTTGAGTATGCCCTAAGCGCCAGTTTTTCTCAGGATGATAAGCCAAATAATAGCAACGTGGGCCAGCATTTCTCACTGGCGATCGCGAGAATTCTGCATTGGGGAGAAAATCAATTCTTTGGATTCCGGCTGTTAAAATTAGCTGATTTAGCCGCCCTAATTTCACTCGCACACCGTTACAAACACCATCTTTTAGTTCTTGCATCAGTTCTAGTAATGCTTTCGAACCTGCTTCTAACATGGTGTGCGTCAACATTAAAGTCAAGGTAGGACGACCTAAATCGCTCCAGTATTTTTGAATATAAGCTAGTTCGCTTCTAATTTGATCTAGTAGAAAATGGTAATCAAGGGTTAAGTAAAACTGTTGAGAGTCGGAGAATGAAGGCAAAAATACAATTGTTTCCCCACGAATCCGAAAGATTCTAGATGTTGTTAAACTCCGCAGCCGTCGTACTGGCCGCCCAGTTAAACCAAGTTTGTCATTACGGCCAATTTGGGTATAAATAGCTGAGAATTCTCCAGCTTTTCTCACCTGAATCGGTTCTACTTGGGTAGGTGTTTGTGTTTCAATGCCATGAACTTCTAGTTTTTTCTGTAAATCTTCATCTTCTGCTAGCAAGGCAATTTGTACCAATGATTCGCGCTGTTTTCCCACGCACAAATGTCTTCCCAAAGGGTCGATATCACCAACTGCTAGTAACCCTTCACTCAACATTTGACTAAGAAAATATAAACTCTGCGCCCACACCAAAGGGATATTTTCATTGGGTAAACGTGGTTGCATTTGGGGTGCTAACTTTTCTGCTTCTATGTTTTCGGCTGGGACATAATATAGTTCTGGCAGTAAATGCAAACCATCTTGTTCTATAAGTAATGATTCTAAAAGTTCTTGATATTTTTTAACTTGTTCTTGCTCACCGCAAAATAATCCATCTAAAACTAAATAAGTGAAAAATAACGGCCATTCACATTCAATATGCTCAAATTGCTTGAGTTCCCACGGTTCGTAGTGCAAGCGCTGATTATCTTCTAAAACCGTCTGGTGTCCATCACGCAAAAAGCGTTTGCAGCCGTATTTACCTGCGAGTTTATTGATAATATCGTTTAAAGTGCGATCGCGTAACTGCGAGTCTTCCACTGCAAAGGCAGGATAACTGATAATACTTAACAGCGCCGCATCAATTTCTTTGGAACCAGATTCCCTCGGCAATAAAGATTCTAAAGTAATTCGGGCGCGGGCAATTTCATCTGGCAGCACATGAATCACCGATGCTTGACTCCCATGCACACCAAACAAATCCAGTCCGTTAATAGCTTCTAAAGCAGCTTTTGCCATGCCTACAGAACTGGCATTTAACTCAGCACTACCCCGATTAATTTTATTACCACGTTCCCAAATGCCATAATCTGGTGTGCGGTAAGCTCGTCCAATGTAGTAAACCAAATTTTGGACGAAATTCACTTCATCAATTGTATAAATTATTGGCAATCCCGCAGCCGTCATTTGCGCCAACATCAGCAAAAATATAGATGTGGCATCAAGTTGCAAATGTCCCCATTCGTCATCACCAACAACAATGTCACCGGTCGCGGTATTGTATTTGGCGTGCAGTCCATCTAATAGCGATTGAGTATGTTTAAATGTCTCTACTTTATGAGCCTGTCGCATCATCGCAAATAGCAACCCGCGCATCAGTTTGATGACACTGTGTTCTAGTTCATAGGTGCGTCCTTTGTCGTCGTCAATCTTGCGGTATGCAAGTCCTAAACCCCAAACTGCCAAAATACTATAAACGTTGTCTCGCACCCAGGCATCTGTATAATCGCCGTGGGCTGTAATCGCTGTACTCGCAGGTAGTAAACCAGTAATCGGATTCTGCCGAGCCAGGATAATTGTCTTGATTTGCTGGTAGTAATAGTCCAGACGAGCTAGCAATTCGGTAGATGTTTTCATGGTTTGGTTCGGAACTACTTGCAAAATTTGACCCTGTGACTGTCAAGTGAATTACCTAAACCAAGCCAGAACAAGTTCTGTAATGGTTGATGGGACAACAGCTAAGGGTGGTGTGAGTTTATTATTATCTCTTGTTAATACGCCTCTGGGTACTTAATTTTAGCGATCGCAAACTAAAACACGATTTACTTAGGTTGTTTTATACTTAGGATAGCGAAAATTATTATTAGGAGTCCTTTTTGAGGCAGTGCGATCGTTGATCGCGTCGTAGAATTAGCTCAAAAACGCGGCGTTAAACCAAGACAAATTGCCCTATCTTACTAGCACCAATTACCGTTGTTGGTGCTAGTAAGATAGGGCATCTAAAAGAAGCAGTTATTGGTGTGACTTGCAGGTTTTCGACTAATTGACGTTGCTACCAAACTAAATTAAACACTCAAATTAACTTTGATAGGGGCGCGGCAGTTGGCGCAGTTGATGAGCAGTATCCAATTCACTATTGTTTTTTCTGCCATACCCCCAACCCAAGATGCGACGATATTCACCCATGATGCCACTTTCAATTAAATCATCTTCATTGACTGCAACATTGGTATGAGATTGGGGCGCAACATAGAGTGCATCCGCAGGACAATAAGCCTCACACATGAAACAAGTTTGACAGTCTTCTTGTCGAGCGATCGCAGGTGGTTGGTTAGGTACGGACTCAAAGACATTGGTAGGACATACTTGGACGCACAGATTGCAATTGATACAGAGTTTATGACTGACAAGCTCGATCATGATACTGCTCCTGCTACAACTTTGATACAGAGGGTGTGATTTGAGTGGTTGGTACTGGTGGTGTAGCGATCGCGTTCTGCTCGTCGTAGGCGATGGCATCCGTTAGCCAATCACGCCTCACCCATAGACGATCTAAGCCGCCGGTTGCCTGATAATAACGCTGATTTGGATCGGTTTCGGGATAGTCCATACGAATATGTTCGCTGCGGGTTTCCGTGCGATGTAAAGCACTAAAATATGCCCATCGCGCTACAGCTGTGAGAGCAGCCGCTCGCCGAGAAAATTCCACATCGCGCACTGTATCTTGTTTCGGGTTCGTCTTTACCTGCTGCCACAACGTTTCTAATTTGGCCAGGGAATCCAAAAGTCCCTGCTCACAGCGCAAGTAATTCTTCTCTAAGGGGAACATCTGCGCTTGTACACCGCGCACGATCGCCTCGCTATCGAATGTTTCGGAAGCGGGAGACTGCGATGGGCTACGCAATCCGGCTTGACCAGCAGGATGCACCACCCGTTCATGAGGATGAGCGCCAAGACTCTTCGCAAATTCAGCCGCGCCAACTCCAGCCCATTGTCCTGTGGAGATTGCCCAGGCCGCATTGGGACCACCACCCCCAGAAGCTAAACCTGCTAAAAACTCCCGCGATGCAGCATCACCGGCGGCGTAGAGGCCAGGAACCTTTGTACCACAACTATCATTCACAATCCGAATTCCACCCGTACCACGGACTGTACCTTCTAAAATTAGTGTTACAGGCACTCGTTCTGTATAGGGGTCAATGCCAGCTTTTTTATAGGGTAAAAAAGATATGAAATGAGACTTTTCAATCACCGCCTTGACTTCAGGTGTAGCTCGATCCAAACGAGCATAAACGGAGCCTTTCAGGAGGGCATTGGGAAGAAATGATGGATCGCGACGACCATTGACATAGCCACCAAGATCATTACCTGCTTCATCGCTGTAACTAGCCCAGCCAAAGGGAACACCCCTTGTCACTGTGGCATTAAAAGCGGTCGAGATGGCATAGTGATTAGAAGCTTCCATACTGGAGAGTTCACCCCCAGCTTCTACTGCCATCAGCATTCCATCACCTGTATTGGTATTGCACCCTAATGCTTTACTCAAGAATGCACAACCACCATTGGCCAGGACTACTGCACCAGCGCGAACAGTATAGGTACGATGATTTTGTCTCTGCACACCTCTTGCTCCAGCCACTGAGCCGTCATCAGCCAATAAAAGCTCTAGAGCAGGACTTTGGTCAAGAATCTGCACCCCAACACGCAATAGGTTCTTGCGAAGTACCCGCATATATTCGGGCCCATAATAACTCTGGCGCACGGATTCCCCATTTTCTTTGGGAAAACGATAGCCCCACTTTTCAACTAGAGGCAAACTGAGCCAAGTTTTTTCGATAACACGCTCGATCCAACGTAAGTTAGCTAGGTTTTTTCCTGCGCGATAACGCTCCCATAAAACTTTGTCCCAATTCTCTGGAGAAGGAGCCATGATGCCATTGCCACTGGCAGCAGCTGCACCGCTCGTACCCAGAAAACCTTTATCAACAATGATAACTTTGACACCTTGTGATGCGGCTGCCCATGCTGCCCATGCTGCGGCAGGACCACCACCAATTACCAGCACGTCAGCAGTTAATTGCAGTTCATTTTCGCTATAGGCTGTTAGCAATTCCTTGTCCTCCTTTTTGGCAGTCAACTTCATACTTTGACTTGGAAAAGTTCTGTTAGAGGGACTTTGAGCAGCGTGCTGATTTCCTAGCTCAGTCCCTAAGAGTTCTTTAATTTTGAATTTCGCTTTGCTGTACCAGTCCCTTTTTCATCCGTTCTGGTGTATGCAGTTCATGATAAATACTTATGCAGTAGATAGAGTTTGCATAATCTATACAAAGAATGTGTAAGGCAAATTACAGTTCACATGATACACTAATTATTAGCTTCACAAACATTAAGTGTTACGAATTAATATTTTATCCGGTTGGAACTGTGGTAAAAGTTTCCATTCTCGTGAGGGGTAATGACATATCGGCTCACACCAATATCACCATGACCAGGCTTAGTAGAATGCTATGTAGATAAGCTGGCAGCACGCATCTTTAACAGATGAGACGCTATGAACTTCCTGTTATTTCAGCAATCTAAAAATATATTTGCATTATACTACGGTAATTCGATCGACTTAGTGTATGATTTTAAAAACTACGACCGCTTCCTTTGGAATATTGCTTGTAGTGGATAGCAATATTCCAAAAGAAAAGGACGAGTGCGGACACCACCTTATAAATCAAACTTTGGAGAGTCTACATGGGCTACAAGCATATTGAAGTCAAACAAGTAGCTGGTTTCATTGGTGCTGAAATCAGCGGCGTGGATCTTTCGCGTCCTCTGAATGATGATGAAGTCAAAGAAATTCGTAAAGCGCTATTAAAGTGGAAAGTTGTGTTCTTTCGTGGTCAGAACATCGATCATGCTGCCCAGGTTGAGTTCACATCTCGTTTTGGCGAAGTGACTTTCGCGCATCCACTTGGAGAACCTGAACCAGTTGCGGGATTTCCGCAGATCAAACCCGTAGACCGTAGGCTCTATGAAAAGCAATATGGTTTCCGCAGTGGAGGCCCCTGGCACACAGACGTGACAGCGGCTATTAACCCACCAGCAGCGTCAATTTTGCGTGCAGTTAATGTTCCTAGCTTCGGTGGTGACACCCAGTGGAGTAATCTAGTTGCAGCTTATGAGGGTTTGTCAGCACCTTTACGGGCGCTAGCAGACACATTGAAAGCTGAACATCGCTTCAATGGAGGTAAGCATCAGCCCCGCAACAGCAAGTTCACCGAGCGTATTGCTGTCAATCCACTAGTCTCAATCCACCCAGTTGTTAGGGTTCATCCTGAGACTGGTGAGCGAGCGTTGTTCGTTAACCCTGGCTTTACATCGCACATTGTTGACGTGTCACCACAAGAGAGCAACCTGCTGCTGGAATTGTTCTTCAACCAAATCACCAAGCCTGCTTACACCACCCGTTTCCGTTGGAACAATGGTGATATCGCCTTCTGGGACAACCGCGCCACAGTGCATTTGGCTCCTCAAGATTTAGATCATTTGGATGTCGAGCGTCTCCTCTATCGCACCACCATTACTGGCGATGTTCCAGTTGGGGTTGATGGTTTCCGCTCAGAAGTGGTTCAAGGTGAGGCGTTCAGCGCAGAAGTACCAACCGTCTTCAAGCAAAAAGCCCAAAATCTGGAAGCACAACCAGTGCTTTCGTAAACTACAAGGTGCTAAACCGGGCTGCGTGCATCTGTCTGACGCAGCCTATAATTCAGGGGAAGAAAGTGAAGCTCCTAAATAGATTTTTTTGTATATCCACCAGCATTTAATAGAATCTTTTTTTTGATTCGCCGTGAATTATATTACTTATATATAGGAATCATATTTGATTTCTGAAAAGGACTGCGAGATAATACGGGTAGAAATATCTGTCTAATAACGAACAAT
>NZ_JAAGOG010000240.1:0-10249 GCF_010747425.1 Nostoc sp. UIC 10630 | reverse complement strand
ACCGATTTTTACAATTATCTATGTCATTTTGGAATCTCCCTTAGTTTTTATTAGTAAATAAGATGCGTTTGCCCTGGCTTTGGCTTCTCTGTTCGGAGAGGTTTGGAAGATGATTTCCCTCGGAAATGGAATCAGACTACTCAGTTGATGAAAAATGAACCAGGGTTTATCGATACTGGCGTTACATCGCAGTCTTGACCCAACCGAGAGGTTTCAATTTATTAATATTGCAAAATGGTCTAGTAAAAAAGCATGTCTTTCGGCATTCTCTAAACGTATTTCCCAAAAGGAGATTTTTGAACAACAATTACCTATTGAAGCTAATCCTGCCCTTTATCAAATTGAAGCAGAGTATTAAATCTCAAAACAGAATTTAGAGGAATCGTAATTCAGCTATGATTACTGAAAATGATGATTCAGTCGATGCAGTGAATGAACTAGTGAGAAAAATCTCTATTAAAGAAACCCAGCTAAAAATAGCCCAAGAATCGAATCTCATTCATACTGCTGAAGCGTTAGAAAACCAACTATCCCAATTACAACAAGAATTGGGAGATAATTCAGACACACAATTGCAGTCACTAATGAGCTTGTAAAATGCTTACGACGGTAACTGAGCTTCTTGTACTGAGCGCAGTTAAAGTATTGAGAAGTGTGGGCTACGCTCTACGCTAAAAAATAATGCCTGCATTTTGAAATAGTGGCAGTTGAATGACTTGGGTTTGTTTGGCGTTATCCAGGTTAGACAACGAAATCCCCAACAATCTGATAGTACGATTCTCCAGATCAATCGACTCAAACAGTCCTTTAGCTATCTCAAAAATCGTAGATAGTCCACTAATGGGAGTAAGCATTGTCTTACTACGGGTTAAACGCTGATAATCAGAGAACTTGACTTTTAACGTTAATGTGCGGCCTCGTGTTTCATGCTTCTCTAACCTTTGCTCGACAATTTGAGCAATCATGTTCGAGTTCTTGCAACATTTGACCGACATCGCTCAAATCCTGTGCAAACGAGGTTTCTGCACCAATCGATTTGCGAACTCGATTCGCTTCAACTGGGCGGTCATCTTCTGCCCTGGCAATCTTGTAGTAATAACAATACCTTCGCCAAAACAAGAGTATGAAGAGAGAGGGCGCTCTGTAGTAGAGTTGTTGTCTTCCCAAACGACAACTCAAAAACTACAATTCGCCCATGTTCGACATCCTATCACTCTTACAATGTCTGCTACCGCAGATAAACGCTACAACAATGCGGCAGTTGAACCAAATAATCTTGGCTATGTTAGCAATGAACGGCCGAGTCACTATGTTAGGAATATCACGTTGGGCAGGGATTGGTGGCAGTTATCGGACAATATTGAGGTTTTTTCATACAGTAATACCTTGGGCGACGTTATTTTGGCTATTTTTCCGCAAGCATTTGTTTCGTGCAAATGAGGTATATTTACTTGCAGGAGATGAAGTTGTAGTCAGCAAATCAGGTAAACAGACTTATGGATTAGATAGGTTCTTTTCCAGCCTAGTAAGTAAACCAATATCAGGTCTATCAATATTACTTTATCGCTAGTAAGTGTCGAACAAAGACACTCATTTCCGATTCAAATAGAACAGGTGATAAAGAGCGATATAGAAAAAAGTAGTGTATCGCCAAAACCAGAAATAAAAGCCAAAGAAAAACGTGGACGTGGACGACCAAAAGGGAGTAAAAACAAAAACAAGACCGAAGTAATTCTCACATCTGAATTACTAAAAATTAAGAAGATGATTAGTGAGCAAGTCTTGTTGATAGCTAACTTTATCCCACTCACTTACTTAGTCTTAGATGGTCATTTTGGAAACAATAATGCTTTGCAGATGGCTCGACAGGTCAACTTGCATATAATTTCCAAGTTACGCCATGATTCAGCATTATACATACCTTACCAAAATCCTGACCCCAATCATCGTTCACGCCGTAAATACGGGGAGAAACTGGACTGGCGTAATATTTCTGATGAATATTTGCGTTAAAGTAGTATTGAAGAGGATGTCCAAACCGATACTTACCAAGTTAGTTTACTGCACAAAGAATTTTCCCAGTGCCTGAATGTAGTTATTTTGGTGAAAATAAATCTGAAAACTAATGCTCGCAGTCACATCATTCTTTTTTCTAGTGACCTAAAATTGTCATCTGAGAAAATAATTGACTACTACAAACTGCGCTTTCAAATCGAGTTTAACTTCCGTGATGCCAAGCAATTTTGGGGATTGGAAGACTTTATGAACATCGGTCAAACTGCGGTGACTAATGCTGCTAATTTAGCATTCTTTATGGTTAATTTATCTCATCATCTTCTCGCTGATTTTCGCACCCTTAATCCCGACTCCGGCATTATTGATCTTAAGGCTCATTCTTGTGGCTTTCGATATGTCCATGAAATCTTAAAAATGCTTCCCGAAATCCCTGAGCCTATTTTATTAACCCGGATTTTTGCCAAGCTTACTGCTTTAGGACGTATTCATCCCGTTTCTACTGGCGTTGAACCCTTGTAAATTGGCAGAGGTATTGAATTGAAGGCTAGGTTTCTTAGGTTAATGACAATAAGCAATCAAACCGCACAGAACATTAACGCAAAAATTGACTGGGCTACGATGCCGAGAGTGTTCAATCTGAGAAATGTTTTTGAGTTGGTCGTTAATGGTCTCAATAATGTAGCGTTTACGGGATAAAAGCTTGTCATGAAGACGCATCAACTTATTTTTCATATTGCGACGGGGTTTGGCAAAAAACTGAATCCCAAAATCGGCTAAAAGTTGAGCCGCCAGTTTCTGGGAGACATAACCTCTATCAGCTGCATATTTTGCCAAACAGATTGCTGAGTAAATCAGGTACTGGTTGACGGTCATCAACATTACCAGGGGTGATAGTCACATTTAAGAGTTGACCAAACTCATTCACTACAAGATGCAGCTTGAAACCAAAAAACCAATCGACAGAAGTCTTGCCACGAGAGGCTAAACCGTCGAACACTTTATGCCTAGAAATGCGACGATTATGGCAGACTTTCAAGCTGGTAGAATCGATAAAACCGATACCCGACATAGGACAGGTTGCTGGATTTAACGCTATTTTCAGCTTACTACCTGTCCTTTTCCTTATCCCGAACTCAGGTTACGTTAACAGTGTTGTTGTTTTTTGAACAGGGACAACAGCAAACACAGAAGTACCATTACTATCAACGATACTGAAGAAACAGATTCTGGGACAGGCTGAGGGTTTTGCACAGGCTGATAATTGATGAAATTTCCTTGAATTGGGCTGAGTGATTCCAAAAGTTGCTCAATATCGCCAGATATATTAGTGTCATTACCAACACTTTTAGAAGAGATGAGGCGGTTAAACGGTTGGCTACTCGATTCATCAAAATCTCCTGTGAACCCAAGAAAATTTTGACCTATTTTACCTATAAGAGAGTCTATCAGATTATTAACATCAGTTTTGATCCTTTGTGGGGATAAATTTAAACTGCTGATATTGTTGACGCTTCCAATCGTTGTGTTGTCAGTCTCAGTTAACCAATTGCCATTACCAATAATTTCATTTCCATTGGTAAAAACCCAGTTACCATTACCAATAATTGTGTTATTAGTACCGAAGTCCCAATTGCCATTACCAATGGTTGCGTTGTCACTACCAAAGTGCCAATTACCATTACCTAGAGTTGCATTATTACTGCCGTTGTCCCAATACCAGTTGCCATTACCAAGGGTTGTGTTACCGTTTCCAAATAGCCAGTTTCCATTACCAATGGTTGCGTTGTCATTATTAAAGTTCCAGTTACCATTACCAATGGTTGCGCTGTTACTGTCATAATCCGAGTTAAAATTACCAATAGTTGCGTTATTATTACCAAAGTCCTTGTTACCATTCCCAATCGGTGCGTTGCCCTCATTAAAGGTTTGGCTACCAGTATTAGATGTATTCCCAGTATTACCAAAGGACATATTGTTACCAAGGACTTCTTTCAATGGATCGAAAGGCGATTGTTGAAGCAGACTTCCAGCACCTGCTATAGGATTACTGCTACCTGCAAATGGGTTGGTAGCCCCACTTGGAATTGGATACCCACTGCCTGCAAACGGGTTACTACCTCCTGCCAATGTGTTATCAATACCTTTGAAAAAGTTATCACCTAAAATTGACTTTAATCGATCAAATATTAATTGCTGAAGCCCACTGCCAGCATCGCCTGCAAAGGGGTTAATACCGCTACCTGGAATGGGATTGTTACCGTTACTTAATAACAGATTGCTACCACCTATCAACGGGCTGCCTTCAGCAGACAAACTGCCATTAGCTGCAAAGGAACCTACGCTGTTAGGGACACCTGCACTTAAGGGATTAACTCCACCATTAAGGGGATTGACAGCAGACTTTTCCATTAGCACTAATTTTCCTATTTTTAGTTAAAAATTTATGGGACTTCACTACTTTTTATAACAGTTAAAATTTTACTAACCCAAAATCTCTCTAAAATAAAGGCTTTAATAATTTTACTGTCAAACTAACAGAAAATATTGCTTAAATTCCTACCTGTAAAGAGTTTTAGGGTATAAGCTAGCAAGCTAATACAGTAATGCAGAAGGCACATCACTGACAAGACACACTTTTGAGCTTTATCGAATAGTATGTTTATTTGCGTCAAACTGTACTAGCATACTATGTACTGAATAACTCATTATTGTTCCTTCTATTTATTTGCTCATTTTCCCAAGGATTCTATTAAGCGAACAGGATTTATTGACCACCAAATAATGGGATTCCTCCACTACCAAATGATGGGATTCCTCCACTACCAAATGATGGGATTCCTCCACTACCAAATGATGGGATTCCTCCACTACCCACTTCCTTGTCAAACTTTGAGTCAACTAGCTTGTCAATAGTAACTCTCAAATCGAACCCGTTCGGTATTTCACTTGTGCTAATACCATAGGTATGGTTACTAGCACCAGTCAAAGGATCGCTACTACTACCTTGGTTACTACCACCTGCGGATGGGTTGACACCCCCTGCAAAGATATTCCAGAAGTTGTCGCCAGCGAAAGGATTACCACCATAGGCTAAATCAGGCTTACTGCCACCGCCATCACCAAATGGGCTACTGCCACCAATACCACCACCTTCTCCATTACCAATACCACTAAATATCTTGGTGAGGCCTTCTTTACCGAGAACTCCTTCCAATCGACCGAAGGGTGATTGTGAAATTGAATTGTTCCCACTATTACTTGAATTTTCTGCCATTAGATTAATCCTCATTATTGAATAATAATCTTGTTAGCATTGCAACATTAAATAGACAAAACTTAAGTTTATTTAATGACTTGAACGTTAGCAACACTAGTTAGTAACTACTAGATTATTTAGTTATCTCAACGTATAGATAACAAATTTTTCATCAATGCTACTTACATCTAAAATTTATATAATTTAATTTTGAAGTACAATGCAAAATATTTTGATATATTTATCAAACTTGTTGATATTTTTAGATTTAACTTAAAAAATTAACTAAAATATTTGTATAAAAACTTAATTTGGGTTAACTGTTATATTGCAATGAATAATCTTTTGATAAACTTGCCATTTTTTTAGATATTTAATTAATCTGCGTTGATCCGGGGTTATATCACTTTTGTCCGACGTTATACCAATACGGTTCGGTTAAGACAACTCTTTGCCCTTGACAGCAAAGGAGTTCTTGAACGAAGGTGCAGATGAGATGCCTTGCCCTCTGAACCTACCGAACACGCTTACCATCCCTGAACTGCTTGATCCGATCATGCGTTGCATTATTTCTTGTTGCTTTGTCTAAGACCTAGAAGGAATCGATGAATAACATCGACTATAGTACTTATTTCTTGGAGTTCAGGATGTACAGTCTTGTAGAGCCGTATTAGATCCGTTTTGCCATAGGGTTTCCTACGAATGAGTTTTAAAATTTGAACGGGTAATATGCCCGATGAGACTGCGTAAATTGTCTCTGGAAACCACTGAATTGATTCTATTTCATTGAGAAAATAGTCTTTCTTATAATGCCAGAACAGATAGGTATACTTGATTGTTAAAAGATTACTATTGCCGTCAAAGATAATAGTTCTAACTGGGAGATGAAAGTCTACAATCATCATAGCGAATAGAAAGCACACACAGATAATTAGTGCTATAGAACTAAAATAATAAAGCGGAGGATAAGCTATCATCTGATATATTGATTCCACTGCTTTCTGACTCAGACCAAATATTGTCCATTTTTTGAATGTAGAGATTAATAAAAAGTAAATAGCAACATAAATAAAAAGGACTCTTTTCTTGGTATCAAAATTTCTTCTTTCTGACTTGATGACAAGTCGATTTGGTGTTGTTTCTAAAATTTTCAGCATTTTGACTTCTAATTTCTTCTTCAATCGTGTTCTGAATCAATAATTCGTGAGAAAAAATAACCACTACCTCTTGCTGTAATAATGAATTCTGGGCCGTTGGGATCGGATTCTACCTTTGTCCGTAACCGCGAAATATGCACATCTACCACACGAGTGTCTGTATTCATCTCTGGTACAAAGCCCCACAATTGCTGTAATATTTCAACCCTTGAAAAAATCTTTCCCGAATGATTCACTAACAACTCTAATAAGCTAAACTCCACACCTGTCAACCGAATGCGTTGCTCATTTTTGTGGACTTGCCGCTTATTGATATCGATTTTGAGATTGCCCAGATGGATTATCCCAGAGTTAGGAATACTATTAATGCTGGTTTTGTGAGAGCGCCGTTTTAGTACACAGGCAATTCGAGCTTCCAGTTCCTTGGGTGAGAAAGGTTTCGTCATGTAGTCATCAGCACCTAACTCCAACCCAGTGATTCGGTCTGCTACATCTCCTAAAGCTGTGAGCATGATGATTGGCACATCTGACTCTCTCCGTAATTCTTGGCACACACCGTAGCCATCCAGCTTTGGCATCATTACATCCAGAACTATCAAATCAGGGGTCAACAAGCGAAAAACTGACAACGCTTCTTCACCATCACTAGCTGTCACTACGCTGTAGCCAATCATTTCTAGACGCGTCTGTAAAATCCGCCGGATGCTGGCTTCGTCATCTACTACTAAGATTGTGCCTTTATCAGCTGATAAGTTTTTCAACGCTGTTCCTAATAAGCGAGAACTCTCAACCATCTATTATCTGCTTATTAGGAGTCAAAACCGCAAAACAATCTTGAAGTACAGTTATCAGGAAAGAAGTGATCGCTTAATACTTGCATCTGTGCAACTAGACTATACTAGGGCATCTGCCCGAAAAACATAAATTTTTCAGCAAGGGACTCGTATTTCCCATAGATTTGGATACTTTGTTTTCAAAAGAAGGGTAATTTCTATGTTAACCAAAACATAAATGTTAATTTCTCAGTGTAAGTGCATCTCAAATGCTATTGACAAGTAGGTTTAGATATACGATCATTAATTAGCAAATTATTGACAATTAAGCTTATTTGTTATTAATTTTTTTATTAAGTAGGATAATCTAAAAATTGCTTTGATGCTTGAAGATATAATAATTACTCTGCTAGTTTGCAGTACAGAAGAAGAGAAGCTTTACTTCGAGGTGTCCCTCTCACTTTTAAAAAAAGTTTCCACCTGGAATCCTGAATTGTCAGCAGTGCCTTTATCAATAAGCGAGGCTATTCAAATTGGTCGGGCTGAAGCTTATCGAAAGCGACCTCAATTCAACTCTTATGTATGTATAGCTGCCTCGATTAAATCTCTGCAACCTCATCCAAAGCCATTTCTATGGTATTGGCATATTGTGTTTGTCCCAGTAATTGATAAGCATATTTGTTATTTAGATCGCAGTGAGATCGTTTTGCTTCTGGACGGTACAGTAATTGAACCAAAAATTATTAATATTTCAAATTAGTTCCAACTTTTTTAACAAATTCGGCAAAATTCCCCGTCCCTCTTCTGTAAGCGCTCAAGGACAGTCAAAGCAATTCACACATGACCAATTTTATGAAATGCTTAAGGGAGTCCCATTATCTTTGGGTTTTAAAGTGAGAATAAATGGAACAGCTTTCAATACCCAATCGGACATCGGTGTATAATCAGCAGCTTCTTCTCCAAAGCTAATAGAAAGCATCTCAGTATGAATAATACCTGGATTGAGGGGTATGGTTGCTATACCATTCGGTCTTGTGCCAAAGAACGAGTTAATCCTTCGATTGCCCACTTGGAAGCACAGTATGGTACAACGCCTGGCTGAAGTCGAACCTCACCAGGCAGCAATATTGTCTTGTAGAGAACATCTGAATAACTGAAAAATACTTAAATAAAGAGTAGCTAAAGATGGGCTCCTCGCGCCGCAGGCGATTACGCTTTGTGGGTTAGACCCTATAGATCCAGAACTCAAGGCACTATTTGAAGAGGCTGAGGCTTGTTTGCAAAGATATGATGCAAAGTCAAAGCAAGTAAAGCAACTCAGTCAACAGATCCAAGATATGGCATTTTTGCTTGCTCTAGAGTGTGCTGAATGGAAATATGAATATATTCAGGTAATCGCAACTACTTAGAGGACAACTCAAACTAGCGATACCTACGGCAACCCAAGAGGGAACGCAATTAAGTTATAATTTGGGTAGACAAAGCTACCCAAGTCTAGCCATGAGCCGACCACAATTAAACATTAAGTTTGATGGTGAGGGGGAGAAAGAATTACTTGAGACTGTCAAGACACGGGCGCAAGATGAACGTATTTCTCTCAAAGAGTTTGTTTTGGATGCCTTAAAAAATCGCCTGACAGTTCACCAAGCTACCCAAGCTACCCAACCTAAACCAGCTGTCACCAAGCTAGAAGTAGACGAACTGAAGCGTCGAATAGTTGATATTCAGATAAGTTTGATGGGTGAGGTTAGAAAAGATAGAAAACAAATTGCCGCACTAGCACAATCCCTAGCTTTGATTGAGTCACGCTTGTATATTCTCGATCCTCCTAATTTAATGACAGTTGAAGAAGATAGTCAAGCTAGACAGGCTAGACAAGGGGAAACCTGGGAGAATAATGCTGTTGAGTTTTTAGAGGCAATCAGCTGGGGTGATGATAATGGGTGAGATTAACGATTTACGATTCACTGCGCCCCCATCCGACTTGGAGCGATGGGAATGGTTTTTTAAGGAGATGGAGAAACGCGGACTAATAACTATTTTTGAAAGCTCGAAACATTACCCCAACCGGGGCGACTCGAAACTAAAGCGGCAGTATTTCAAGGTCAAGTTAAATGCAGAAAACTCTGATTAGTTTCTTTGACTGTTTCTTGGTGTAGCAACTGCTTAATGTTGTAAAACACACTTCTTTCCTGAGCGCTCCTCATCAGAAAACTGAACAGTCTAGGGTATTGGCTGCCTCTTGTAACAGTTCCACAGTTGTTGCCAAGAGGGTTCGTACACGAGTTAACTGATTTCGACGCTCAATTCCCAGCCGTGCTTCAGTGTTTCGCGGATCGTCATCATGGCTTAAATGAACAACTTTCACTTTCTGCTGTTTTTCGGATGGTTCAAATATTGGCTCAGGAGCAGTGAGTTTGTTGTATCCATAAACTCCACTTGGGCGCTTCACACTATAATGATGTACTTCACAGCTATTAGGAGCAATGTAGTATCCTTCTAGATTATTTAAGTTGTGATGCAATTGTTCAATACAGGCGGCGATCGCTTCCATTTGTGCAGCAACGCCCAGTGATTGTGCGCTTTGGGGACAACCTCTCGACATCAGCATCATCACTGCCGCTTCGCGGCGCGTGGTTCTAAAGGTTTCCTCTCTGCGTTCCCACTCCTGTTGCCGTTGGCAAGACGCAATCTCCCGCACGCGAATTAGTTCGATCTCTTCATCTGGAGTCAACTTAATAGCTGCTCCACAGGTTGGATAATTGAAGCATTCTCCAGGGTCAATACTCGGTTGCAACATCATTGAGGCACAGTCAAAGCCAAGTCCACATATCTTACGTGGCATAATTTCAATTTAGTTCAATTTAGTTCTAGCTTAATAAATTTATTTTAATAGCTAGAACTGTCACTGTAACCATAAGTTTGCCGCTTTTGAAAGCATAACCTTGCCGCAGGGTGTCACTTAAAGGACAATACGGTTCAGTTAAGGCTCAAACAGTTGTAAATTAGGTATTGTTTCCAAAAATGGAAATCAAGTACGGTGCATC
>NZ_JAAGOG010000499.1:0-533 GCF_010747425.1 Nostoc sp. UIC 10630 | reverse complement strand
CAAAAGGAGCTAAAGCAATGGAGACAGCCAAAACACAGCAGGAGCCAACAATGAATACTGAGCCACAAAAGGAACATCAGTGGTTACAGAAACTCGTCGGTGAGTGGACTTATGAAACAGAGGCAATGATGAGTCCAGATCAGCCGCCTGAAAGAGCAATAGGAACGGAAAGTGTGCGATCAATCGGTGGACTCTGGGTTGTAGGTGAAGGACAAGGCGAAATACCCTGTGGTGATGCGGCAACAATGATAATAACGCTCGGATATGACTCGCAGAAGCAACGCTATGTAGGCACCTGGGTTGGGTCAATGATGACTTATCTATGGTTGTACGACGGTGAATTGGACGCGGCGAAAAACATACTAACGCTCAATTCTGACGGGCCCTCGATGACGGGCGATGAGAAGATGGCAAAGTACAGAGATGTAATCGAGTTCAAGAGTGATAATCATCGGGTGATGACATCTCATGTACTGGGCGATGACGGGCAGTGGCATCAGTTTATGACCGTAAACTCTCGACGGAAGCAGTAG
>NZ_JAAGOG010000239.1:0-10272 GCF_010747425.1 Nostoc sp. UIC 10630 | reverse complement strand
CTCTAATATGCAGAATTCTAGGTAACGAACGTGAAAAGCAGGCAGTTGAACCCCTGATTGCCAAGCTCAATGATGCCAATAGCGATGTGCGGCAAACAGTAGCAAGGGCTTTGGGAGCAATTAAAAATGGACGAGCAATTGAACCGTTGATTGCCAAACTCAATGATTCCAATAACTTTGTGCGGCAAGCAGTCGCAGGGGCATTGGGAAGAATTAAAAATACACGAGCAGTTCAACCCCTGATTGCCAAGCTCAATGATGCCGATAGCGATGTGCAGCGAGCAGTAGCATCGGCATTGGGAGAGATTAAAGATGCACGAGCAGTTGAACCGTTGATTGCCAAGCTAAATCATGTCGATAGCGATGTGCAGCAGGCAGTAGCAGGGGCACTAGGAAAGATTAATGATCCACGAGTGCTTGAACCCTTGATTGCCAAGCTCAATAATGCTGATAGCGAGGTGCAGCAAGCAGTAGAGGCAGCACTAGTACAACTTGGAGATACTCAGACTATACAAAAGTTACTAAACAGGTTGTCATCTGAGAATCAAAATACGAGGGTAATAACACTCAGAGCATTATCTTGGATTTGTCAAGATAAAATAGATCGCGAGCTGCTTTCTAGGGATGTTGATGCTTTTAACCCCTTTCTAGATCCCCAAGAAGAAATTAATGAAGAACGAGTTAATTATGCTGCTGCTCAATTAGATATATCAATCGAAGAAGTGCGTATGCGTTACCAAAAACTTGCCCAGCAATTTGGTCTAAGATTAAACTTTACTACAGATGCTTCATGAGATTACTAAATGTCATAGCGTAACTTAAAATTACTTAAATTTATTTAACTTAAAAGACTTTCTACTTCCTCATCAGTAAAACCAAATTGCCTAAAAATACGCAAAACATAACCAGGAGACATTTCTCTTGCACCCATATCTATAGGAACTACTCTCCTTTTACCATCAACTTCACGAGTATATAAACAATGGTCGCCTTTTCCTTCTCTATGAAATGTGCAACCTGCTTGTTCTAAAAGCTTAATTAACTGCTTTGGTTTCAGGGAAGGTATGTTTTTAGGCATAAACCTTCCTTAATTCATATATCTCTGAATCTTGTTCTTTTTCTTCAACAAATAAAAATTCATGTAATTCATCTATTGAAATGGGAGATTTATAAATATTGCTTTCAGACTCATAAACAATTTCAAAAGATTCAATAGCCTCTTTTAGCTTGCTGATAGCATCTTCTTGAATAGTGCCCTGTCCTACAATTCCATTTTCTAAACACAAAGCAACCCAATAACCAGCGCTTTGCTTGAGTACTACTGTGTAAAATTCCATTGATATTCACCTATTGAAATTGTGGTGTGAGGTGGGCATTGCCCACCCTACTAAATTTACTAACGCAAACTACTAGCTGGCATACCCAAAATATCCTCAAGCCTCGGCATATCTTCCAACGCAATCACGCGCCCTTCATCCTCAAAACCGACGATTTGATCAAAATTCAAATACCGATACAAATCATCTGCAAAAGGATGAATTCGACTCGCCACAATATCTAAATATTCTTGCACTGTCGGAAGCCGTCCCAGCAGCGCACAAACTGCGGCTAATTCTGCTGAACCAAGATACACTCGCGCATCTTTACCCATGCGATTATTGAAGTTGCGGGTAGAGGTAGAAAACACTGTTGTGCCATCAGCAACTCGCGCCTGATTACCCATGCACAAACTGCATCCTGGCATTTCTGTTCTAGCACCCGCAGCCCCAAAAATGCTGTATACACCTTCTTCTTTTAATTGGTGTTCATCCATGCGCGTTGGTGGTGCTATCCACAAGCGAGTTTTTACTTCACCTGCACCTTCCAAAACTTTGGCTGTTGCCCGATAATGACCAATATTCGTCATACAAGAACCGACGAATACCTCTTGCACTGGATCATTAGCAACTTCCGATAATAACTTAACATTATCGGGGTCATTGGGAGCAGCAACAATTGGTTCTTTGATTTCGTTTAAATCAATTTCAATTATTTCGGCATACTCAGCATCGGCATCGCCTTCTAATAAGACGGGATTTGCTAACCATTCTTCCATCTTTGCCACACGGCGCAGCATGGTACGCGGATCGTGATAGCCCCGTGCTATCATATTTTTCAACAACGCTATGTTAGAACGCAGATATTCAGAAATTGTCTCTACACTCAGCTTAATTGTGCATCCGGCACAAGAACGTTCGGCGCTAGCATCGGTGAGTTCAAAGGCTTGTTCAACTTTTAAATCTGGCAAACCTTCTATTTCCAGAATCCGCCCAGAGAAGACATTTTTCTTGTTCTGCTTTTCTGCTGTCAGCAAACCTTTTTGAATTGCTACGTAGGGAATGGCATTCACGACATCCCGCAGGGTGATACCTGGTTGCAATTCACCTTTGAATCTTACCAAAACTGACTCTGGCATATCTAAAGGCATGACACCCAAGGCGGCTGCAAAGGCCACTAATCCAGAACCGGCGGGGAAGGAAATACCCAAGGGGAAGCGGGTGTGAGAGTCGCCGCCAGTTCCCACGGTGTCGGGTAGCAGCATCCGGTTTAACCAAGAGTGGATAATACCATCACCGGGACGCAGAGCGACACCGCCACGAGAAGCAAAGAAATCGGGTAGCTCGTGATGGGTTTGGATGTCTACTGGTTTGGGATAAGCCGCTGTGTGGCAAAAACTTTGGATCACTAAGTCTGCACTGAAACCAAGACAGGCGAGTTCTTTTAATTCGTCGCGGGTCATGGGGCCTGTGGTATCTTGAGAACCAACGGTGGTGATGATGGGTTCGCAAGATGTGCCGGGACGCACACCAGTTAATCCGCAAGCTTTACCTACCATTTTCTGTGCTAGGCTGTAGCCTTTGCCTGTATCAAAGGCTTGCTGAGGACGGGTGAAAACTGTGCTGTGTTCTAAACCTAGTGCAAGACGGGTTTTGTCGGTGAGGGTACGGCCGATAAGTAAGGGGATGCGTCCACCTGCGCGGACTTCATCGAGGATGGTGTCAGGTTTGAGGGCAAAGGTGGAAATGACTTCGCCTGTTTCGTTGGTGATTTCGCCTTTGTAGGGATGGATGGTAATTACCATGCCGGTTTCGAGTTTGGTGACATCGCACTGAATAGGCAAAGCACCGGCATCTTCTGCTGTGTTAAAGAAGATTGGCGCGATCGCACCACCTAAAACATAACCCCCAGCGCGTTTGTTTGGCACAAAAGGTATATCATTTCCTGTATGCCACAATACTGAGTTGATGGCAGATTTACGCGAAGAACCTGTACCAACTACATCTCCCACGTAAGCTACAGGATGCCCTTTTTTCTTCAATTCGGCAATGGTTGCCAAGCTTCCCGGTTGCCGTGACTCTAACATCACTAAGGCGTGTAAGGGAATATCCGGGCGAGTTGTGGCGCTTTGGGCGGGGGATAAATCGTCGGTATTAGTTTCGCCAGGAACTTTAAAAACGGTGACAGTAATCGCTTCTGGAACTGTGGGGCGAAGGGTAAACCATTCAGCTTCCGCCCAAGAGTCAATCACCCGTTTGGCGAAAGGATTGGTTTTAGACAACTCTAAAACATCGTGGTAAGCGTCATACACTAAAAGGATTTTACTTAAGGCGTTGGCGGCATAAGCGGCGATGGGTTCCTTTCCTTGTCCACCCATTACCAGAGGTGTTTCGGATGAGTCAGAGACGGATACAGTAGGCAATTGCAGCAAATCGATTAAAGATTGCACGTTGTAACCACCGATCATTGTGCCCAGCAATTGCACCGCTTCGATGGGCGCAATCAACGGACTGGTGATTTCTTCCTTGGCGATCGCGGTGAGAAATCCAGCTTTGACATAAGCTGCTGGATCAACACCAGGAGAAACGCGATCGCTCAATAAATGTAATAATATCTCCTCTTGACCCTTTGGCGGATTTTTCAGTAATTCACATAATTCTGAGGTTTGCTTCGCATCCAATGGTAAAGGGGGAATACCGAGTGCTGCTCTTTCAGCAACGTGTTTACGATATTGTTCTAGCATTTTTATGTTCTCCATTGGGATGTTCTATCTTTAATTATGAAATATTTTTAGTCAATACTTGGCTATAAGAGTTTAGCTTACTTTTATTACCGAAAGCCTTACTGCTAATCGGTTGCTCGCAGGTTTTTTTATACTGAAAGTTTGAAAAGTATTGAGCGAATGGAATTCTAAAATTCTTGTTCTTTCTATGTCATAGTCTTGACCTTCATCTGTAAAATGCTATCTCCATCAATTTCAATTACTACTTGTTTTTCTAGAAAGATGTGTGTACACCGTAGCTTAAAAAAGGAGGGGACAAGAATTAAAGTCCCCCTTTTTAAGGGGGATTTTAGGTGGATGTAAAACGTTTTGCTACCAAGAAGAGGACTTTTCAAACATCCTCTAACGCGCTTAGAATGCCGCGAAGTCTTTATTTATGCCGTCAAAAAGGCACAAGAAAAGTATAAGTTTAAACTCTATGCTTTGTGCATCATGAGCAATCATGTGCATTACCTGCTGAAAGCAAAACAGCCAGAAGATGGGTTGGCGTTGATTGGCAAAAAATTATTTTCGAGATAAAGTTGCACTAAAGTAGCGATCGCATGTAACAGGCAGTCAAGTGAAAACATGACGTTCTCTCCCGCCTGTTATACCATCAGATTAACGGGAAAGAACGTCACAGTAGACCTAAAGCTCGCACTAGTAAATGAGGATCAATGTCAGCTTAAAATAATCGTCCACAAGGAATTGTTCCACGACGAATCGCATGATTGCTGGTTTCGGAATCATCCGCCCAGAAGAACTGTTTTAGATTGCTGGCGCATTCAGAATTGGGCGCAATGGCGATACCTTCGTTGTTAATGTTTGACATCGAACTTGGGCGTTCGTAACCCTTGCGGATGATAAATTTGCCTTTCGTTGAAGAGCCAACGGTGGTATCGATGGCGAGCAGGGTTGAGCGGTTGCTGCAATTGTTGTCGCAATACGCCCATAAAGTCTCATTATCGCGGTCGAAGGATAAATCCATGATCTTTGTATTACCACTGGCAATGGTAGCAATACGCGTATATGTAGAGTCGGAGTTGAGCGCGTACGCATAAATTTGTCCATTTGCTTCCAATCCAACAAAAAACAATCCCGTGCCATGCAACGGATAATTGGCTGGGTTGTAGAGCTGATTGGTACTTTCATCTATGAATCCATTAGCCTGCAAATAACTATCTGGCACCCATGCGATCGCTTCCAAGCCTAAATTAGTGGAGCTAACCGTTGGCAAATTAGAAGTTAAGTTCCATTCCTTAGTAGCATTGAGGGTGGTGGCACTACTGCTGCTGTCATAACTCAGTACGCTGAAGCGGTTCGAGCCGCTGCCATCTCGCTCAGTAGAGACGTAGATAGTTGTTGAAGAAAACTCGGCTTTGGTCACGCCTTCCGCATCTGGCGCACCAGTACCATTGGGATAGCGCAACGTTTTTCCAGAACTCCAATTATTAGCAGTATTTTTGACGAAAGTGCTGCCGTTCCAAACCAGGTTATAGAGTTTTGATGGCGAATTTTGCACTCCCCACAACACAGCTTGTTGCATTCCAGTCGCTGGGTCGTAGAACAAACCACTGAGATTACCACCGAACTGGTTAGAGCCATCAGCAGTGACTACAGTTGTGCTGCTAGGCCATGCGCTGTAGGTGACAGCGGCTGCTACCAATTTCGCACTCAATAAACTTATGCCACAGGCAAAAAACAGCTTTGTGAGCGCAAAGGAAGATATTGCTTTACATTTCATTGTTTGATAATCTCTGAGAATAATTGAAGCCCATGCGCCGTCCAATTTTCGATGTGTAAATTGTTTGGATCACGCGGCATCACAAAAGTGGTGGTGAAATTCACTCTAGCAATTGGATATGACTTAAAAAGTTATAATTGGTTAAAATTTTGGTTAAAATTAGTTATTTTCACGAAATTTTCGCCACACCAAAAAAACTGCTTTTGGAATGTCCAAAATTGTCCCGAATACAAGGGTAATTGAAGCAGCCCGATCCACAAATCGCTATATACTATATAGTCCCAATCAAAGCCTCACAGATACATATTAAATCTCTAAAGTCTGGAAATAAAATCTTATTATCTCTGAAATTTTAATATTTATTAGAACAATCGCTGAATATAACTTAGCTTACGTTGTATCAATTAGAATTAATCATGGAGTCTCGCACAGCCTTTTTATCCCCCAACAATTTTTAAGTAAGCAAAAACCTCTCAAAGTCCTCCTTTTTAAGGAGGATTTAGGAGGATCTACAACATTTTGATCTTGTAGAGGGATGTGTATACGCCGTAGCCTAAAAAGAGGGTTTAGGGAGATAAAAAAGTGCCTACATCACAGCCAATAACTTTTAAAGCAACCTCTTAAGCTAGCTCACAAAATCGTTCCAGTTTCTTTCAAATAAACCCGTGTAAATGGTTCATCTTCAGCCAAAGTATAATCTTCAATCAACCCTTTGCGACGGATAGAAATATCGTTGCCTTTTCTAATCACCACAGTAGAACCATCAAAGACATCCCGCGCTAGCATCATCTCAGTTTCGGTAGGATTATCCAAAACTACGATATTACTACTCCGGTAAAACATCCCCTCTTCATCTAAGATGTCTTCCGCATATTCGGCAATCAGCAAATCAACTTTGGGATGACGGAGTAAAGTTTGGACGTTGCTATTGTAATTTTTGCTTAATACTTTTTTCGAGCGATTTACAAAAACTGCATCACGACAAACAGCGCCAATTGTCCAGTTGGGATGTTGCAAAAGGATATGGTCAATTGTTGTTTGCAGTTCTTCAACTGAGATTTTATTAAAGGTGATAATCGGTATCCTCGAATCTGTACCCGACTCAAAAAAGGTTTCTAGAATATGAGAAGGTACATCAACACTTTCACCTTCAGAAGGTTTAAGATGCATTAAAACTCCTGGTGCAGCGTTGATTTCCAGGATAGCGAAGTTACTAGATTTCCAAGATTCGGAGAGACTTTTGGTAATGACATCAATACCAAGGCAAGTCAACTGGAAATGTTGGGCAATATCTTGCGCCAAGATAATATTGTCATCATGAACTGTGTGGGTTGAATCGATGCTCATACCTCCGGCTGAAAGATTGGCAACTTTACGCAGGTAAACAGTGCGTCCTTTTTCAATCACGCTGTCTAGTGATAAGCGCTGTTCCTCTAAGTAAAGTTCCATCGCTTCATCAATCTGAATTTTACTCATGGGTGAGGTGGGCGTATCTAAACGTGCAGGTTTGCGGTTCTCTAGGCGGATTAATTCTGCAAGCGTTAAGTGGCCATCACCGACAACCGATGCTGGACGGCGTTCTGTGGCGGCGACAAATCTACCATTGACACACAACATCCGAAAATCTGATCCAGAAATACTTTTCTCAACAATTATCCGAGTTAGCTGATCTTCAGGAATCGCTGCTAATGCTCTATTATAAGCAGATTCCAGTTCTTTTGAGTCTTGTACGTCAGCCGTAACGCCAATTCCTTTGTGACCTACCACTGGCTTAACTGCCACTGGGTAGCCAATTTGTCTGGCTGCTGCCAAGGCTTCCTTTTCAGAAAAGACGATATCGCCTTCAGGGACTGGGAAACCCAAGGTTTTTAGAAATGCTTTGCAGTCATCTTTACGGGTCGTAAACTCTGAATCTAGATGACTATCACAGTTAAATGTGGTTGCTACTCCTCGGACGTGTTTTTTTCCAAAGCCGTATTGCATTAATCCTTCTTCCCACAAATAAAAGGCGGGAATACCTTTTTCGTAGGCTGTTCGCAATAAAGCGTAAACTGTGGGGCCACCATAAACAGATGCGCGAAACCTATTTTGCAGCCTCACTAGCTGCTCCTCAAAGTTAAAGTCTTCGTCTTGGGTAATGGCTTCAAACCAATCCCAAACAAAATAAACGACCTCTCTAGTTGTGCGTTCATGTAGTGATTGGACACTAATTCGCACGAAATCTGGATATGGCTTAACACTCCAATGCTTAAGGTGCAAATCCATATCAAGCTTTCCGACTTCGGACACAACTTGGGCAAATAGATAGGCATGGGACTCGTAGCTTTGACTGCCCAGATTTGGATAGCGATCGCCAATGCTTGCAATATAATCTTCTATGGGCAAAGGCTCTCTAGAGTCAATTAGAGCAAAGTCAAATACTAGCGCCCCTACATCTAAATAGGGGTTGGGGCCAACATAATGTTTGAAGTTGAAAATATCGAATACATCTGTTCTTCTAGCATTAATGCGAACTAAGTCACTGCTTTTTTGTAGAACCATTGATTACGAACCTTTGGCTAAACACCCTGAAATTTCTATGCTGAGTTATCGTTACTCAGACTTGTTGATTGGAGGCTGATTCAGATTAATTCTTGGAGAGTGATGGCAAAGCCATTGATCTAATCAGAACCTACACTAACCCTATTAGTAAGCATTTTTAACTATCTCAAGGCATAATTAAATTTCTTTTCCTCAGCAAAGAATCAAGAATAGTCACTTCATCCTTATGAATGGGCAAAGATATAACCTTTGAAAGGTGTAACACGCATCCCAAAATCTGTATAAGTAAATATGCGGTATTGAAAAGACAGCAAAGCATGAATAGCACACAAGCTGATCTAAGAGATGAAATTCGAGAACTTGCTGAGGAAGCTTTTCACCAAAAGCTGATCTCCGGTCATGGTGATGGGCCTGACATAAATGAATATCAAATCGTCTACCAAGGTAAACCCAGACATCTCCCACTAGAACAAGCACGTTTTTTCTTGACTAACTTGCTTTACAGAAGTCGCATTCATTAGGATTTACCATCAGATATCTAATTTGCACCCAGCGAGAGTTAATACCAACAATTGCATGATAAATTTTCAATCGGCAATTTAGAAACGCAGTCAATAATGCCTCTAGAAAATCTCTCTAGAGGCAGTTGGTTTGAGGGTTTTTATTTAGTAAAAGAAAATTAATTCTGAGGATAGCTATTTTTGTATGTAATTTGCCTGAAAAATCTTTTGGTCTAATTGCAAGCGAAAATCTCAATACTACCTTCTATTAGGTAATCTACCACAAGGAAGATTTGATAGTTTAATTGTCATGGTTTAGTGAAATTTATTAACTCACATCAGGGGGCATCATGGTGGAAAGTAATCCCAAACGGCAGTTGGTAATTATTGGGGGAGCAGAAGATAAGGATGGAGATTCTCAAATTCTGCGAGACTTTGTGCGACGCGCCGGAGGTACGAAGGCGCACATTGTCATTATGACGGCTGCGACCGAATTACCAAGAGAAGTGGGAGAAAATTATATTAGAGTTTTTGAGCGGCTGGGAGCCGAAAATGTTCGCATTATTGATACAGAAACCCGCGAAGACGCATCATCCTCTACCGCATTAGAAGCAATTCATAAAGCAACTGGGGTATTTTTTACTGGTGGAGATCAAGCTCGCATCACCAATATCCTCAAGGATACCGAAATCGATGCGGCCATTCATAAACGGTTCGCGGAAGGTGTAGTTATCGCCGGTACAAGTGCGGGTGCGGCTGTGATGCCAGATAAAATGATAGTTGAAGGTGATTCTCAAACGCATCCTCGAATTGAAACTGTTGAAATGGGCCCTGGTCTAGGCTTTTTACCAGGGGTGGTAATTGACCAGCATTTTTCCCAACGTGGACGTTTGGGACGCTTGATTTCAGCTTTAATACTAGAACCTGCTGTTTTAGGATTCGGTATTGACGAGAATACCGCTATGGTCGTAACCGATAATCAAATTGAAGTGATTGGTGCAGGTGCGGTGACAATTGTTGATGAATCAGAAGCTACATACAACAATATGGGTGAAATCTTGAAGGATGAGTCTTTGGCGATTTGTGGAGCAAAGCTTCACATTTTGCCACATGGATTCAAATTTGACTTGAAAACCCGCCAACCTATCCTAAATAATGCCTCTGTGACTAATGTAACCGTACCTGTTGCTTGAATCAACACCTAACTTTTTACAGGTGCGTTTTACTTGAATAAATCATTAATAATTGTAGATTATTAGCATTTATCTCTTGAATATCCTCCCAAATACTCTCAGAAATAGGGGACATAGCCCCCCTTTTTTCAGGAATAAAGGGGGGATTAATTATTAATATTCCTTATCTTAACTTCAGCAAACTGTAAGGAATAAGTAATATTAACTCTACATGAT
>NZ_JAAGOG010000410.1:0-1953 GCF_010747425.1 Nostoc sp. UIC 10630 | reverse complement strand
CCCAGTCCCCAGTCCCCAGTCCCCAGTATCTTAAAGGGCTTCCTTCCGGCGGGTTGATTTGTCACCCACTTTCTGGAATAGACCCCACTCAACTTGCTCTTCTAGATCCGCATCAACACCAGCAAATACGTCTCGGTAGATTGTCCGAGAGCCATGCCAGAGATGACCAAAGAAGAACAGCAGAGCAAATACAGCGTGTCCAAAGGTAAACCAACCTCTAGGACTGGTGCGGAATACACCATCAGAGTTCAAGGTTTCGCGGTCAAATTCAAAGATTTCGCCACCTTGAGCTTTACGGGCATACTTCTTCACATCAGCTGGTTCTGTAAAGGTTTTACCATTCAGATCGCCACCATAGAAGCTGACGGTGACACCAGATTGCTCGAAGCTATACTTTGATTCTGCCCGACGGAAGGGAATGTCAGCGCGGACAACTCCATCAGCATCGGTCAAAATTACTGGGAAGGTTTCAAAGAAGTTGGGGAGGCGACGCACGGTCAATTCCCGTCCTTCAGAATCTTTGAATACGGCGTGACCTTGCCAAGATTGGGCAATACCATCACCCTTTACCATCGGCCCTGTACGGAATAGACCGCCTTTAGCGGGGCTATTACCGACGTAATCATAGAAAGCCAGTTTTTCAGGAATCTGCGACCAAGCTTGGTCAAGGGTTGCACCTTGAGCAACGTCAGTTTGGACGCGGCGCTGAATTTCTTGACGGAAGTAGCCTTGATCCCATTGGTAACGGGTAGGGCCAAACAATTCGATGGGAGTGGCAGCGTTTCCGTACCACATAGTACCAGCAACAACGAAAGCAGCAAAGAAGACTGCTGCAATACTGCTAGAAAGTACTGTTTCAATGTTACCCATCCGTAGGGCTTTGTAGAGCCGTTCGGGAGGTCTAACTGTGAGGTGGAATAAGCCTGCAATAATACCAACAACACCAGCAGCAATGTGGTGAGCCGCAATGCCACCAGGGTTATATGGGTTAAAACCATCTGGGCCCCATTCCGGTGCTACTCCCTGGGCAGCCCCAGTTATACCATAAGCATCAGAAACCCATATTCCTGGGCCAAATAGTCCGGTGACGTGAAAAGCACCAAATCCAAAACAAAGTAGACCAGATAAGAACAGGTGAATGCCAAACATTTTTGGCAAGTCTAGAGCAGGTTCACCAGTGCGGGGATCTCTAAAGAGTTCCAAATCCCAGTAAACCCAATGCCATACGGCAGCTAGGAATAAAAGACCGGAAAGAACAATGTGAGCCGCAGCAACGCCTTCAAATGACCAAAAGCCAGGATCACTTGCTGGGCCACCAGTAACGTTCCAACCACCCCAAGATTGGGTAACGCCCAAACGCGACATGAAGGGTAGGACGAACATCCCTTGCCGCCACATCGGATTGAGAATCGGATCGCTAGGGTCATAAACAGCCAGTTCGTAGAGTGCCATCGAACCAGCCCAGCCTGCTACTAAGGCTGTGTGCATCAGGTGTACAGAAATCAGTCGCCCTGGATCATTCAGAACGACTGTATGTACTCGGTACCAGGGTAGTCCCATCGACTACGCTCCTCCTCGATGAGTTAGTTTACAAAGCAATTTTCTTACTGAGATTCTAAGGAACGAAATTCGCCACTCAGAAAACTCTCTCTTGTTTTTTGTTATTGCCAGAGCCAGAGTACTACCACAGTTAGTCTTATAAGTTAGACAGAGTGGGTGCTTTGGCAATGCTTACTCGCTTCGGGAGGTTTACCTTGTAGGGTAGCCACCGCCAAGCAAAAAATGAGAATGTTTTAAAAAGTGTAACTATTGATGGAATTGTTTGCAAGCGTGTAAATTGATGCGATCGCGTAGCATCTCAAAGTTTTTTCGCTACCAATCCCTCTTGGAGATTAAATTTACTTATCTTCTTTTATTAAGAGACAAAGGAGAAATAGCACTTAAGTATTTCCC